>JAXDFS010000408.1:0-13179 GCA_034665465.1 Solirubrobacteraceae bacterium | reverse complement strand
GAGCATCTCGAAGGACATCGCGTTCTCGAGGCCGTGGACGCGCGCGATGCCGTCGCCGACCGACAGGACGGTGCCGACCTCGGTCAGCTCCGCGGAGCCGGCGTCCAGCCCCTCGATGCGACTCTTGAGGATGGACGTGATTTCATCGGGCTTGATCTGCATGGAGGTCGTGTCAGCTCCTTCGTGGACTCGCGGCTGCTAGGCGGCGCCGCGGGCGACGGCTTTTCTCAGGTTGTCGAGGCGGTTGCGGATCGAGGCGTCGAGGATCGAGTTGCCCACCCGCAGGACGATGCCGCCGAGGATGTCGGGGTCGACCGAGGCGGTGAGCTGCACCTTCTGGCCGGTCGTCTCCTCGATGCGCTCGCCCAGCTGGCGCGCGACGCCGGCGTCGAGCTCGACCGCCGTGGCGATCTGGACGGGCAGGACGTGGTTGGTCTTCTCCCAGAGCGCGTCATAGACGCGCCGGATCCGGTAGATCGCCGGCATCCGGTGCTTCTCGATGAGCAGCTCGAGGAAGTTGACCAGCGTCTCGTCGGCCCCCTTGACGGCCCGCTCGAGGCCGTCCTTCTTCTCCGGCGTGGAGAAGTAGGGCGAGAAGAAGAAGATCGCCAGGTCGCGGTTGTCGTGCAGCGCGTCCGCGAACTGACCGAGCTGCTCGCGCAGCTCGTCGGTCTTGTCGCGGTCGGCGGCGACCTCGAACAACGACCGCCCGTAGACGTCGGCGATCTCCTCCATGGCTAGTTCTTGCTGCTTTCGCCGGAGAGCTGCGAGAAGTCCAGCTCGCCGAGCGCTTCCTCGATGAGCCGCTTCTGGTCCTCCTTGGTGAGGACCTTGCGGGTGACCTTCTCCGTGGCGAGGATCGTCAGGTCGGCGACCTCGTTGCGGATCTCCTGGATGGCGCGGCGCGTCTCGGTCTGGATGTCGCGCTTGGTCTGCTCGAGCATCTCGTCGCGCTTCTGCTTGGCCTCGGTGATCGCCTCGGCCTCGCGGACCTCGCCCGCCTTGCGCGCACGGGCGACGATCTCCTCGGCCTGCTCGCGGGCCTCGGCGAGGCGCTCGCGGTACTCGGCCAGCAGCTGGTCGGCCTCCACGCGGGTGCGCTCGGCGGCGTCGATCGACTCCTCGATCGCGCGCTGGCGCTTGTCCAGCGCCTCCTGGATGCGGGGGAACACGAGCTTCTTGAGAACGGAGAGGGAGATCGTGAAGACGATCAGCGTCCAGATCATCAGCCCGATGTTGGGCGAGACCAAGAACGACCCGCCCCCCGAGTCCTTGGCCGCGGGTGCCGCGGCGGCGATGATGCTGGAGACGATCATCCGTGCCTAGAGGAAGAAGGCGATCAGGCCGCCGACGAGGCCGTAGAAGAAGCAGGCCTCCGTGAGCGCGAACCCGAGCCACTGGATCGAGGCGATCTCGTCCTTCATCTCCGGCTGGCGCGTCACCGACTCGATGACCTTGCCGAACAGCATGCCGATGCCGGCTCCGGCGCCCGCGGCGCCACCGCCCGCGCCGACGCCCAGCGCGATCGCGCGACCGGCCTTCTGGCCGTAGATGGACGGGTCGGGCGCCGCCTGTGCGAGCGTGGTGAGGGTGTGCAGGTCGAGCAGGTCGAGCATTTGGGTCAAAGCTCCTTGTGACTAGTGTTCTTGGGAGACGGCGCTACCCAGGTAGATGCACGTCAGGATGGCGAAGATGAACGCCTGCAGTCCGGCGATGAGCGTCACCTCGAAGAGGAAGATCGCGATCCCCGCGGGCAGCGTGAACCACGCCAGCACCTCGAGGCCGAGCAGCACCGACAGGCCGCCGGACATGAACTGGATCAGCATGTGCCCGGCCAGCAGGTTGGCGAAGAGCCGCACGGTCAGCGAGATCAGCCGCAGGAAGTGCGAGAGCAGCTCCAGCGGGAAGATCATGATCAGGATCGGGCCCTTGACGCCCGGCGGGATCATGCTCTTGGTGTACCCCCAGAGGCCCTTGGCCCTCAGGCCCTCGATGTTGTAGGCGAAGAAGACGATCAGCGCGAGGACGAGCGGGATCGAGACGTTCGCGGTCGCGGCGTAGATCTGGAAGGACGGGATCGCCTTGCCGAAGACGTTGAACGTCTCCCCCGAGTTGACGGGCAGCGGCAGGTAGCCGATGAGGTTGGAGATCCAGATGAAGACGAACAGCGTGAAGACGAGCGGGAACCACTTCTTCGCCATGTCGTCGTCCATGTTGTCGCGCACGATCTTGTCGCGCATGCCCGTGTAGGCCCACTCGACGGCGGTCTGCACGCGGTTCGGACGGCCCTGCATCCGCTTGGAGATGTAGACCATCACGCCGATCGTCAGCGTCGTCGCGATGAAGAGGTAGAGCACGCCCTTGTTGATGTCCAGCGGCCCCGGGAGGCTGACCCAGGTGAGCAGCTTGAACTCGTCCTGTGGCTTGAACGCCGGGTTGTCCGAGCGGGTCGCGCCGAAGATCGCGACGATCGCGATCATCCCGAAGATGTAGACGCCCCCGATGCCGAGGCCCAGCTTGCGGCGCATGCTCATCGAGCGCTCTCCCTGCTCTCGGCCATGTGCGCGAAGGCCGACCGCGCGAGGTAGATCGAGAACGCGCCGAAGATGACCAGCGCGGCGGTGAGCCCGTCGGCGCGCGTGGCCGTCACGCCCGTGACCATGATCGTGACCGCCAGCAGCCAGACGCGCAGCATCGCGGAGGTCACTCCGAGCCCGAGCCGGCGGCGCAGGTCGCCGACGCTCGCGAGGCGCCGCTCGACCTCGACCGAGACGACGCGCCCGAGGATCCACGCCACGGCGCCGACCGTGAAGCCGAGCACCGGCGCGCCGAGCGCCAGGGCGGGGACCGCAGCGATGACGACCAGGACGATGTCGAGGTAGAGCACGGCGCCGGACTTGCGTTCGTGGAAGCTCGCGGAGGCGCTTACCGACAAGGACGGTCCCAACGGGGAAGCGGGCGACGCGCGGTCGCGCCGGCGGTCTGCTCGCGGCATGAAAGCTCGGTGTTCTTGAAATCGGGCATAGACAAGGGGCGCGGGACCCTACTCTTCCGCGCGCGCGCGGGCGGCGCGGTGGGAGGAGGGAAGCCGAGCCCCACGATAGCCGGAATCGGGACTATGTAACAACTTTGTGACACCCGGCACGACACCTGGTCGCGGCCCGGGAGCGGGCGGCGTAACGTCCAGCCCGATGACCCATCCTCATGATGCCCACGCCGGGCATTCGCACGCCCCTTCTGCGGAGGCCGACCGCCGCTGGCTCGTCGTCGCGCTGGCGCTGATCCTGGGGTTCATGGGCGTCGAGGTCGTCGCGGGCCTGGTCGCGGGCTCGCTGGCGCTGCTCTCCGACGCGGCGCACATGCTGACCGACGCCGCGTCGATCGCGCTCGCGCTCGTCGCCGCGCGGCTGGCGGCACGGCCCGCAGCGGGCGCGTTCACGTTCGGGCTGGGGCGCGCCGAGATCCTGTCGGCGCAGATCAACGGCGCCGCGCTCTTCCTGCTCGCCGGCGCGATCGCGATCGAGGGCGTGCGCAGGCTCGGCTCGCCGCCGGACGTCAAGGGCGGCGTCGTCGTGGTGGTCGGCATCGTCGGCGCGCTCGTGAACGTTGGCGCGTTCCTGGCGCTCGGGCGCGCGGAGCGGCGCAGCCTCAACGTCGAGGGCGCGCGGGCGCACGTGCTCGCCGACCTCTACGGCTCGGTCGCCGCGATCGTCGCCGGCGCCGTGATCGCCACCGGCGGCCCGTCCCAGATCGACGCGGTCGCCGCGCTCACGGTGGCGGCGCTCATGCTCCGCGGCGGGTGGTCGCTGCTGCACGCGTCCACGCGCGTGCTGCTGGAGGCCGCCCCGCGGGGCATCGACCCGCAGGAGGTCGGCCACACGCTCGCCGCCCAGCGCGGGATCGTCGAGATCCACGACCTGCACGTCTGGGAGGTCACGTCCGGCTTCGTCGCCGTCGCGGCGCACGTCGTCGTGGCGCCCGACGACGACTGCCACCTGCGCCGACGCGAGCTGCAGGCGCTGCTGCACGAGCGCTTCGGCATCGACCACACGACGCTGCAGGTCGACCACGTGTCCTGGCAGGGGCTCGTGGACATCGACGTGCCGTAGCAGCGTCGCGGCTCGCGGGTCGCCCCGCCCGTCGGCACCCCTCTGGCGTGGGTGGGCCGGTGTCGCGTGCCATCCGCGCCAGGTGTCCTGCCCAGCTGTCGTCCTGCAACCGAAGTACAGGACGGCGGCGCGAGTCGCGCCCGAGGGCGTGGCCCCTACAGCGCCGACGCGCCGATGACCTCCTGCCACCAGGCCCGCTCGGCGTCCGTCTTGGCCGTCCGCAGCCGGCGGCGGGCGTGCCACTGCAGCTGCTCGCGGCTGCCGACGAGGACGTGCGGGCCCGTGACCGCGTAGCGCCCGTCGGCGAGGACTACGAGGGCGCCCGGGACGTCCCAGCGCGTGTTCAGGCGCTCGACGACGTCGAGTCCGAGCACCGCCGCGGGCGCATCGGGGTCGCCGTCGGCCTCGGCCCACGGGCGCGTCGTGAAGATCGGCGCGCTCGTCGCGGGCATCCGCTCGGGCCGGGGGGCCGGGCCGACGGGCCCGGTGCGCCAGCGCTCGCGCGCGGACTCCAGTGCGGCGAGCGCCGTCTGGCGGGCCTCGATGTGCAGGCGGTCGCCGGCCTCCAGGCGCGTGGACCCGCGCGGCGGCAGGGCCTCGTCGCCGCGGACGAGCACGTTGACGAGCGCGTCGCGCGGCAGCCCCAGGTCGCGCACGCGCACACCGATGGCGGCGTCGCCCTCGGAGATCGGGACCTCCACGACGTCGGCGCCGAGCTGGCGGATCGAGCCGACCTCCACGAGCGGCCGCGGCAGCGCGGGCTCGGTCGTCGTCGCCTGCATCCAGCGCGCGAAGGGCTCGAACGTCGATCCCTGCAACAGCGTCGAGAGCAGCACCGCGAAGAACGCGATGTTGAAGAACTTCAGGCTGTCGTCGATGCCCTCGATGATCGGAAACAGCGCCAGCACGACCGGGACCGCCCCGCGCAGGCCGGCCCAGCCGAGCACCGCCCGGTCGCCGAGCGACAGCGGCGCGAACGCCGTCGCGACGAGCACCGCCAGGGGCCGCGCGACGAACACGAGCACGACCGCGACGAGTGAGCCCTGCAGCACGATGTCCGCGAGCTGGCTCGGGAAGACCAGCAGGCCGAGCGTGAGGAACATCGCCAGCTGCGCGACCCAGGCGAGCCCGTCGTGGAACGCGCTCACCGTCTGGCGCGCCGGCAGCGCCGCGGAGCCCATCATCAGCCCGGCGAGGTAAACCGCCAGAAAGCCCGATCCGTGCAGGACGTCGGCGGCGCCGAAGGCGATCGCCACGACCGCGAGCGAGGCGACCGGGTACAGGCCGGCGGTCGCCAGCCGCGCGCGGCGGAAGGCCTGCACCGCGAGCCAGCCGACGGCGAGCCCCGCGGCCGCGCCGATGCCGAGCTGCTGGACGAAGAGGACCGCCATGTCGTCGACGCCGTAGCCGGGCCGCTGGATCCAGGCGATGAAGCCGAGCACCAGCAGCACCGCGACGGGGTCGTTCATCCCGGCCTCGCCCTCCAGCGTGCGGGCCAGGCGCCGCTTGAGCGTCGATCCGCGCAGCAGGGCGAAGATCGCGGCGCCGTCGGTGGCGGACACGATCGAGCCGACGAGCAGCCCCTCGAGCGTCGAGAGGCCCAGCACCCACGCCGCCGCGAGGCCCGTGATCACCGCCGTCAGCAGCGTCCCCAGCAGGGCCAGGCTCAGCGCCGACCCGAGGACCGGGCGGATCTCGGGCAGTCCCGCCGCGAGACCGCCCTCGAAGAGGATCAGGGCCAGCGCGATGATCCCGATCGTGCGCGCCAGCCGGTAGTCGTCGAACTCGATCAGGCCGAGCCCGTCGGATCCCACGAGCATGCCGAGGCCGAGGAACAGCACGAGGCCCGGGATCCGCAGGCGCCCGGCGAGCAGCGAGGCCCCGAGGCCGAGCGCCAGCAGCGCCCCCGCGGCCAGGATGAAGCTGCCCTCGTGTCCCATCGAGGGATCTTGCTACAGCCAGTCGGCGCGGCGCAGGACGCGATGCAGCGCTGCGCCGAGGATCACCATCAGCGCCAGCGCCATCGGGTAGCCGTAGCGCCAGTCCAGCTCGGGCATGTGCCTGAAGTTCATCCCGTAGATGCCGGCGATCAGCGTCGGCACCGTGATGATCGCCGCCCAGCCGGAGATCTGCTTGACGATGTCGTTCTGCTGCACGGAGATGACCGCGAGGTTGGCCTGCAGGATGCTCGTGAGCAGCTCGCGCTGCGTGGCGATCGCGTCCTCCAGGCGCTTGACGTGATCGGCGACGTCGCGCATGTGCTCGCGCATCGTCCCGTCGATCTCGGGATGCTCCTTGGAGACGAGCTCCTCCAGCGGCTGCAGCAGCGGGTGCACGGCGCGGTAGAACTCGGCCAGCTCGCGGCGCAGGAAGTAGATCCGCCGCGTCTGGTCGGTGGCGGTCTCGCCGAAGACGGCGACCTCGACCTCCTCGACGTCGTTCTCCAGGCCCGCCATGACCGGCTCGTAGTCGTCGACGATCTTGTCGAGGATCGCCCAGACGGCTGCCGCAGGACCCTCTGTGGCGAGCTCGGGGTTCTCCTCCAGGCGCTGGCGCGCGAGGGCCAGCTCGCTTGCCGCCCCATGGCGCACGACGATGACGAATCCGGGGCCGGTGAAGATGTGCACCTCGCCGAACTCGACCTCCTCGACGTCGTCGAGGTAGCGCGCGGTGTGCAGCACGAGGAAGTAGCCGTGCTCGTAGTCCTCGAGCTTCGGGCGCTGATGGGCCTTCATCGCGTCCTCGACGGCGAGGTCGGGGAGGTCGAAGCGCTCGGCGATCCGGTGCAGCTCCCCGGCGTCGGCATCGTGCAGGCCGATCCACACGAAGCCGCCCTCCTCGCTGTAGCAGCGGGCGGCCTCGTCGATCGGCAGCGGACCCTCGTGCTGGCGACTGCCGTCCTTGTAGTGCGCGCAGTCGATGATCACGAGCGCGACGTTATCTGCTCGTGACCACCGACCTGAAGGGGGCGCTCGGGCGCAGCCCGAAGCGCAGGACGCGCGCCAGCACGAACAGCGCGCTGCGCTCGCCGCCGGAGGGGTTGATGAGGCCCGAGTCCCAGGTCACGCTCTTGGGGCCCGCGTTCCAGTGGTAGATGTAGACGCGCTTGATCTGGGGGTTCATCGAGAGGATCCGATCGAAGATGTACCGGGTCACCTCGCCGGCATGGCGCGCGCCCGTCGGGATGTCGGTCGTGCTCGCGTTGTCGTGGCGCACGAGCCCGCCGGTCTCGGTCAGCCAGACCTTCGAGCCCGGCGACGCCCGCAAGAAGCGGCGCAGGCGCTGCTGCTTGAAGCGGTTGGCCTCGACGTAGTTGTGCACGCCCCAGATCGCCGGGCTGTGGCCGAGCGCATGGCGAAAGTCGAGCGCCCACTGCGCCATGTTGGGCATGTCGAGCAGCTCCGGCGCGAGGATCGTGCAGGTCGGGCACTCGCCGCGCAGAGCGCGGTAGTAGCCGGCGGCGAGCTTGGGGCGGTGACAGGTCGGCTCGCCACAGAGGTTGGCCTCGTTCCAGGTCGCGAAGGTCGTCGCCCACGGATAGCGCTGTCGGAAGCGCCGGAACACCATCTTCAGCTGCAGGGGCGTCGGGGCGGAGTGGCGATGCGTGCGCGAGTGGCCGAAGGAGATCAGCGGCTCGACGCCGTCCGCCTGCGCGCCCTGCATCCACGCGTCGAGCTCGGCGACCTGCCAGGGGCTCGAGAGCGCGTCCCAGCCGATCGCGTAGCGCGCGCGAGTGATGCCCAGCGACTGAAAGCGCGAGTCCGAGAACATGTCGGGCTTCTGGTCGGCGATGCCGACGTCGACTCCCTCCTGTTCGGGAGTCAGGGCGGCGGAGGCCGTCGCGGGGCCGGCGAGGCCGGCGGCGAGCGCCAGCAGCACAGCGAGTCGGGCGAGGCGGCCGCTCATGGGCGTCAGCCGCCCGTCAGGACGGTGTCGGTGTCGCTGTAGGGCGGAGCGCAGCAGCATAGGAGCCTTATCGGCACGTCGCCGGTGTTGATGAGCTTGTGCACCGCGCCGGGCGGGATCACGACGCACTCGCCCGCGCGCACGTCGCGCCATTCCTCGCCCACCCGCAGCCGGCCGGCTCCCGACTGAAAGAAGTACAGCTCCTCGCTCTCGCGGTGATAGTGCTCGTCGGTCGCGCCGCCCGCCGGCACGGTCGCCTCCGCGAGCGACTGCTTCTCCGACGGGATCGATACCGCGCCCGCGAGCTCACGGATCGTCGACCCGTCGAGGGTCGTGAAGGGGGCGGCGTCGGCGAGCTGGGACACGTGCACGAGACACGAACGGTAGTGGGCGCGACGGCCGCGCCGCGTCGGGCCCTGCGGCGGACGCGTTAGGCTGGCGCCGCTATGGAGATCCTCTCGCGCAGGCCGGAGCTTCCGACCGAGAAGCGCCAGGCGATCGAGGCGGGCGTGCTGCAGGCCACCGAGGCCCTGCTGGGCGAGGGCGCGAGCTACGCGAGCCTCAGCATCGAGCGGATCGCAACGCGCGCGGGCATCTCGCGGACCGCCTTCTACTTCTACTTCGCCGACAAGCGCGAGCTGCTCATGCGCCTGGCGGCTGACGTCGCCGAGGAGCTCTACCGCGAGGCCTCGACGTGGTGGTCGGGCAGCGGCGACGGCTCCGCGCAGCTCACCGAGGCGCTCGCGAAGATCGCCGGGCTCTACCGCGCCCACGGCCCGCTCGTCTGCGCGATCGTGGAGGTGTCGGCCTCCGACCCGCCTGTCGGGGAGTTCTGGCGCGGGCTGGTCGGACGCTTCGTGACCGCGAGCGCGCAGCGGATCGCGGCCGAGCAGGCGGCGGGCCGCGCAGCCGCCGTCGGCGATCCGACGGCGACCGCGTTCGCGCTGGTGTGGATGACCGAGCGCAGCTTCCATCAGATGCTCGTGCAGGAGGACCCGGTCGCGCCCGCCGAGCTCGTTGCCGCCCTGGCCCACGTGTGGCGCGCGACGGTCTACGCGACCCCCTAGGACCCCAGCCGCTCGAACTCCTCGGTCTCGCGGCGCACCGCGTCGAACTCGCCGGTCTCCATCCGCGCCGCGACGTCGGCGTCGATCTCCTCCTCGGTCGCGGCCGGCCTGATGCGGCGCAGGCGGATCGTGTCCAGGCGCTTGAACTTCAGGATCTCCAGGACGTAGACGAGATAGACCGAGGCGCCAAGCGCGACGAGGCCCAGCGCCACCATGACCGCCGTCCAGCCGGGTTGCAGCCGCCCGCCGTTGTCGGAGTAGGGCACGAAGCGCAGCGCGAGCGCCAGCCCGGCCAGCATGAGCGTCCAGGCGTAGAGGTACAGCACCGTGCGCCGCGTCGAGAAGCCGATCCGGTCCATGCGGTGGTGGAAGTGCTCGTTGTCGGCGGCATAGATGGGCTTGCGGTACTTCAGCCGCTTGAGGACGACGAAGGTCGTGTCCAGGAACGGGACGGCCAGCACGATCAGGGGCAGCACGAGCGCCAGGATGGCCTGTGTCTTGACTGTGCCCTCGACTGCGACGCAGGCCAGCAGCAGCCCGAGCAGGTTGGACCCGCAGTCGCCCATGAAGACGGTCGCGGGATGGAAGTTGTGCACGAGGAAGCCGAGCGCCGCCCCGGCGATGATCGCCGCGAGCACCGCCGCATTGGCCCGCTGCAGGTCGAACGCGATGACGACGAACGCGGCGGCAGCGATCGCGCAGACGCCCGCGGCCAGGCCGTCGACGCCGTCGGAGAAGTTGACGACGTTCATGATCAGCACGATCCCGAGCACGGTCAGCGGGATGCCGAGGTGCCCCAGCTCGACGCGGTGCACGAAGGGCAGCGTGAAGTCCGTCACCCGCACGCCGTCGAGCACCGGCACGAGCGCCGCCCCGGTCTGCCCCAGCAGCTTGACCGGCGCGCTGAGCTCGAAGACGTCGTCGAGCGCGCCGACGGCCGTGATGATCGCCGCGGCCAGGACGATCGAGCCGAAGCGCCCCTGCAGCGGCAGGAACGCCACCGCGCCGACGAGCACGCCGGCGAAGATCGCGACGCCGCCCAGGCGCGGCATCGGCCGGTCCGAGAGGCCCCGCGCGCGCGGCTCGTCGACGGCTCCGATGCGACGCGCGAGGCGCGTGGCGAGCGGCGTCAGGCTGACCACGACCAGCGCGGCGAGCACTCCGGCGAGCACTGCATGCCAGGGCGTGGGCGCCATCGCGACAGCATCCCATCCCGCGCGGCGCCCTGACCGCCGCTGCTGCGAGACTGTCGCTCCGAGCCGGCGGGGACGATGGCCGGAAGCCACGGAAGGCATGGACGTCATGCGAATCTGGGTCGACCTCACAGCTCCCGCGCACCCGGTCGTCTTCCGGCCGCTGCTGTCGCGGCTGCGCGCCCGCGGCCACGAGGTCCTCGTCACCGCGCGCGACTACGCCCAGACGCTCGAGCTGTGCCGGATGCACGCGATCGAGCCGACGGTGGTCGGAGCGCACGGCGGGGCGTCGATGACGAGCAAGGCCGCCAGCCTCGCGGGACGCACGGCGCGCCTGCTGCGCGTGGTGCGCCGCTTCCGGCCCCGGCTGGCGGTGGCCCACGGCTCCAACGACCTGGCGCTCGTTGCGCGGCTGCTCGGCGTGCCGGCCTGCAACACCTTCGACTACGAGTGGGCGACTGTGCAGCACAACATCGGGTGCCGCCTGGCGCGGCGCGTCCTCGTCCCGGAGGCGATCCCGCTCGAGCGCCTGCAGCGCTACGGCGTCACCGCGGAGCGGCTGTTTCAGTACCCCGGCATCAAGGAGGAGTACTACCTCGCCGACTTCGAGCCCGACCGCGCGATCCTCGCGCGCCTGGGCGTCGAGCCGGGGCGGCTGGTCGTCGTCGTGCGACCGCCCCCCGACGTCTCGCTCTACCACCGCCGCTCCAACCCGCTGTACGTCCAGGTCCTCGAGCACATCGGGCATGACCCGGGCGTGCATGCCGTCGTGATTCCCCGCACCCAGGCCCAGCGCGAGGCGCTCGGCGTGATGGCGCTGCCGAGCGTCATCCTGCCCGTGGGCGCGGTCGACGCCCAGAGCCTCATCGCGCTCGCCGACCTCGTGGTCTCCGCCGGGGGGACGATGAATCGCGAGGCCGTCGCCCTCGGCACGCCCGTCTACACGACCTACGGCGGCCGCCTCGGCGCCGTCGACGAAATGCTCATCCGCGAGGGGCGCCTGCGTCCCGCGACCGACGTCCGTGCGATCGAGATCGTCAAGCACGACCGCAGCGCGGGGACCATGCGGCGAGACCCCGATCTGCTCGTCGACCTCATCCTGGGCGCGGCGTGACAGCCCGGCTGCTGCGCACCCTGCCCGAGCCGCAGGATCCCGGCGACGACCGCCGCTCGGCGCAGCTGGAGTTCGGCGAGATCCTCGCCGCGCGCTACGCCGAGCTCGACGGCGAGGTGCTGGCGCCGCGCCCTGTCGACCGCCTCCTGCGGGCGCTCGACGTCGTGCTGGCGATCGCGCTGCTCGTTCCCGGGGCCCCGGTGCTGGCGATCGCGGCGATCGCCATCAGGCTCACCTCGGGATCGCCGGTGCTCTACCGCGGCACGCGGGTCGGCCGCGCCGGGCACACGTTCACGATGTACAAGCTGCGCACCCTCAAGCCCGACGCCGAGCAGCGCCTGCGCGGCCTGCAGGACCGCGAGCTCGACCGCCTGACCGAGACCGAGCTGACGATCGTCGGGCGCGTGCTGCGCGCGACCCAGCTCGACGAGCTGCCCCAGCTCTTCAACGTGCTGCAGGGCGACATGTCGATCGTCGGGCCGCGCCCGATCCGGCCGGTGTTCTTCGAGGAGCTCGTCGCCGACATCCCGCAGTACTGGCAGCGACTCGTCGTGCGCCCCGGCCTCACGGGCTTCGCGCAGCTGCGCATGCGCCGCGACACGACGTGGGCCGAGAAGCTCGCCCACGACCTCGAGTACCTCGCCGACCGCTCGGTGGGGCTGTACATGCGCATCGTCGCCGCGACCGTGCTGCGCCTGCTCGGCCGGATGCGCGGCGAGGTCGCGCGCGGCCTGCGGCTGGAGGCCTGAGGTGTGCGGGATCTGTGGCCTGGCCGCGCTGGACGGCGGCCCGGTCGACACCGCGCCGCTTGCGCGGATGAGCGCCGCGCTGGAGCATCGCGGGCCCGACGACGCCTCCTCGGTGACCGACGGGCCGGTCGCGCTGGCCGCGCGGCGGCTGGCGATCATCGACCTCGAGAGCGGGCGCCAGCCGGTGGCATCCGAGGACGGGCACGTCCACGGCGCGCTCAACGGCGAGATCTACAACCACGCGCAGCTGCGCGAGGACCTGCAGCGGCGCGGGCACCGCTTCGCCACGCGCTGCGACACGGAGGTGCTCGTGCACCTTTACGAGGAGCGTGGCGAGGCGATGCTCGACGAGCTGCGCGGGATGTTCGCGCTCGCGATCTGGGACGCGCGCGAGCGCGTGCTGCTGCTCGCCCGCGACCGCTTCGGCATCAAGCCGCTGTACTGGCGCGCCGAGGGCGGCGTGCTGAGCTTCGCGTCCGAGCTCAAGGCGCTGCGCGGGCTGCCCGGCTTCGGCCGCGAGATCGACCCCGACGCCGTCGAGGCCTTCTTCACCTTCAACGCCATACCGTCGCCGCTGACGATCTTCCGCGACGTGCGCAAGCTCGAGCCGGGCACGCTGCTGTCCTGGCGGCCGGGGCGCGAGCCGCAGATCCGCCGCTGGTGCCGGCCGGCGCCGGTGCACGCGGACGACGTGCGCACCGACGACGAGGACGAGCTCGCGGCCGAGCTCGCCGCCCGCCTGCGCGACAGCGTGCGCGCGCACCTCGTCAGCGACGTGCCGGTCGGCGTCTGGCTCAGCGGCGGCGTGGACTCCGGCCTGCTCGCCGCGCTCGCCGCGCAGGAGTCCGGCGAGCGGCTGCGGACGTTCTCGATCGGCTTCGAGGAGCGCAGCTTCGACGAGCTCGACCGCGCCCGGATGGTCGCCGCGCGCCTCGACGCAGACCACCACGAGGAGATCCTCGGCCCGCAGGACGCCGAGGCGCTGCCGCAGATCGCCGCCGCCTTCGACGAGCCCTACGCCGACAGCTCGTCGCTGCCGAC
>JAXDFS010000407.1:0-4988 GCA_034665465.1 Solirubrobacteraceae bacterium | reverse complement strand
CGGCGAGGTCGTCCACGGCGACGAGCGCGGGCGCGAGCTGGGCTACCCGACCGCCAACCTCGTGCCCGAGCCCGCCTACGTGACGCCCGGCCACGGCGTCTACGCCGCCCGCGCGGTCACCGACACCGGCGCCACCCACGCGGCGGCCGTGAGCATCGGCGTGCGGCCGACGTTCGTGACGGGGCGCGGCGAGCTCATCGAGGCCTTCCTGCTCGATTTCCAGGGCGACCTCTACGACAGCCACCTCGAGATCGCGTTCCTCAAGCGGCTGCGCGGCGAGAAGCGCTTTGACTCCGTGGACGCGCTGATCGAGCAGATGGGACGCGACGTCGACGCGGCCCGGGCGATCTGCGCCCGGCAGGCCTGACTGTTAGGGTTGCGCGTCGCATGGCACTGACTCAGGAACGCAAGCAGGAGCTCATCAGCGCGTTCGGTGACAACGACCAGGACACGGGCAACACGCGCGTCCAGGTCGCGCTGCTCACCGAGCGCATCAACCAGCTGACCGAACACCTCCGCTCGAACTCGAAGGACCACCACTCGCGCCGCGGGCTGCTCATGCTCGTCGGGCGCCGCCGCAGGCTGCTGAACTACTTCCAGAAGCACGACCTCGAGGGCTACCGCGCCCTCATCAAGGAACTCGGGCTCCGGCGGTGAGCATCATCGCCCCGGGGACGCCTTCCCCGGAGTTCACCCTGAAGACCGAGGCGGGGGACGACTTCACGCGCGAGGACCTCGCCGGCAGGACCACGGTGCTCGTCTTCTACCCCGCCGCCTTCAGCTCGGTCTGCACGAACCAGTTCCAGATCTACCAGGAGGTCCTCGAGGACCTCGTCGCCCAAGGCGCCACGCTGTACGGCGTCTCCTGCGACCAGGGCGACAGCCAGATCGCCTTCCGCCAGTCGCTGGGCGTCTCGATCCCGATGCTGTCGGACTTCGAGCCCAAGGGCGCGGCGACGAAGGCCTTCGGCGCCTGGTTCGCGCCGACCGGCGTGTCGACTCGCGCGCTGGTCATCGTCGGCCCCGACCAGGTCGTGCAGTGGTCGTGGGAGGGCGAGCACCCGGGCATCCTGCCCGGCGCCAACCTCATCTTCGACGGCCTCGCGGCCGCGGGCGCGTAAGGGGTACACCGGTCGCGGCGAACTGCCCGCGTCTTCGACCTGAGGACTTCGATCCGTGCTTTCGACATCCATGCGGTTCGCCATCGCGATGTTCGCCTGCTCGCTCGCCGGACTCGTCGCCGCAACGGCTTCCGCCCAGGCGGCGTCGAGCTGGCTTCTCAACAACGGCAACGCGGGCAACGGCACGGAGGTCAGCCTCGGGTTCGGTGAGCTCGGCGACGTCCCGCTGGCCGGGGACTGGAACGGCGACGGCACCGACACGCCCGGAATCTTCCGCCAGCGCACGGCCGCCCCGCCGATCTGGATCCTGAGCAACAGCACGACCGGGGGCGGCCCGCTGATCAGCTTCGCGTGGGGCAGCCCGGGGGACATCCCCGTCGCCGGCGATTGGAACGGGGACGGCGCCGACACCGTCGGCCTCTTCCGGCAGACCGCCACCGCCCCCGATTGGTATCTCGCGACGGCCAATGCCGCGGGCGGCGGCAGTGACCCGGCGCCGTTCGCCTGGGGGAGCCCCGGCGACGTACCGGTCGTCGGCGACTGGAACGGAGACGGCGTCGACACGGTCGGCCTGTTCCGGCAGGCGGACTGGTTTCTCGCCACGGCCAACGGCGTCGGCGGCGGCAGCAACCCGGCGCCGATCAGCTTCGGCAACCCGGGCGACACGCCGCTGTCCGGTGACTGGGACGGCACCAACACCGACAGGGTCGCGATCTTCCGGATCGAGGGCGGCATCGGGCAGTTCGCCGTCGCCACCGCCAACACGTCCAGCGGCGGCGCGGGGGTGCGCCAATACCCGTTCGGGCTCTCGGGCGACGCGCCGGTCGCGGGCGACTGGGACGGCGACGGCGTCGACACGGCGGGTGTCATGCGCGGGTCGGTGGAGTTCGTTGCGCCCCCGCCGGCGCCACCGCAGCCGACGCCGGGTGCGCCCGCGCCGCAGCCCAACGGTCTCAACGCGTCGCGCGGCGCGAAGCTCACGGCCGTGTTCACGGGACGCCGGCCGACCGCGCGCCGGATCGGCTTTGCGACGCGGCCGACGGTCACCGGCAGGCTCGTCGACGAGCATGGAGCCGGGATCGGCGGCGCGGCGGTCGCCGTCCGGGCGAGCCGCCGCCAGTTTCACGCCGTCGCGAACCTGATCGACACGTTCACGACGGCGGCCGACGGGAGCTTCTCCTACCGCGTGCCGAGCGGCCCGTCCCGAACCATCACGTTCACCTATACGGCATTTGCCGGGGATCCGGCGCCCGCCGCGACCAGCGCTGCCTTGCGCACGCTCGTGCGCGCCTCGCTGACCGCGCATGCGACGCCACGCGCTCCGCGGGCCCGGCAGCTGATGCGCGTCACCGGCGGGCTGCGCTATCTGCCGCGCGCGAACGTCCTCGTCGTCATCCAGGCGCGCAACGGCAAGACGTGGCAGACGGCGGCGACCGTCAAGACCCGTGCCGGCGGGCGGTACACCTGGTCGCACCGGTTCAGGAGATCTCAGCGCGGGCGGACGTTCACGTTTCGCGTCCACGTCGACAGCCCCGTGTATCCGTTCACCCCGGGCAACAGCCCCCGCGTCAGCGTGCGCGTGCGTTGAGCAGTCCGGGCACGCGCCCGGCCCGGTAGTCGAAGATCCGCTCGACGTCGCGGCGCACCAGCAGGCGATGGGCGAGCTCGCCCAGGGGGCCGAGCGGCAGGGCGTAGCGCACGACGTCGCGCATGAGCGTGCCACCGTCGCCGTCGGGCTCGAACGTGTGCGTGTGATGCCACAGCGCATACGGGCCCTCGAGCTGCTCGTCGACGAAGCGGTGCGGCGGGTCCCACTCGCGGATGACCGTCAGCCAGCTGACCGGCACCCCGTGCACGCGCAGCCGATAGCGCAGCAGCGTACCGGCGGCCATGACGATCGGCTCCGGGGTCAGGACGCGGAAGCGCAGCAGCGGCGGGGTGATCGACTCGAGGTTGCGGGCGTCGCCGAAGAACTCGAAGACCTTCTCGGGCGGTCGGGCGAGGCGCTGCTCGCGGCGCAGTTCGTGCTCGGTCATGGCGAAGGTGTCCTGTTGGCGCTCATCACTGTGTCTACGCTCAGAACGCGATGACGGACCTGCGCAGCGCGCCGCCGCCTCCGCTGCACGACGACGACCACGTGCGCGGCGACCCGGAAGGCGCCCTCATCATCTTCTACGCGGACTTCACGTGTCCGCGCTGCGCGCTGGCACACGAGCGGCTGACGCGGGCCCGCGCGCACGTCGTCTTCCGCCACCTTGCGCTGCGCGCCAAGAACGAGCGCGCGGTGCCGCTCGCGCACGCCGCCGAGGCGGCCGCCGCGCAGGGGGTCTTCTGGGAGTTCTGCGACGGGCTGTACGCCGACCAGGGCCACCTCGACGACCCGCACCTGTGGGAGCGCGCGGCGGCGCTCGGCCTCGACCTCGAGCGCTTCGACACCGACCGCCGCGGCGAGGCCGCGCAGGCGCGCGTGCGGCGCGACGTGCGTGCCGCGCTGGCGGCCGGCGCGACCACGACGCCGATGCTCTTCTGCGGCGGCGCGGCCCATTCCGGGGTGCCTGACGAGTGTCTGCTGGCCCGCCTGGGCTACCATGACGGGGATCGGATACCGAAGCCAAGCAAAGATGCAGGCGCGCCGACCGACCGGCGCCCCTAGGACAAAGGACAACTTCATATGAGTACTGCCGAGACCCGAGTCTCCGTCGAGATCGCAGGATCCGAGATCTCCTTCGAGACCGGCAAGATGGCCAAGCAGGCCTCCGGCGCCGTCGTCGTCCGCCAGGGCGACACTGTGGTTCTGAGCACCGCAACCGCTGGCAATCTCCGCGACGTCGACTTCCTCCCGCTGACGGTGGACGTCGAGGAGCGGATGTACGCCGCGGGCAAGATCCCCGGCTCGTTCTTCAAGCGCGAGGGCCGCAGCACCGAGAAGGGCACCCTCGTCGCGCGCATGATCGATCGCCCCCTGCGCCCGCTGTTCCCCAAGGGATGGCGCCGTGAGACGCAGCTCGTCTCGATGACGCTGAGCGTCGATCACGTCCACCCGTTCGACATCCTCGCGATGAATGGCGCCTCCGCGGCGCTGATGATCTCCGACATCCCGTACCCGATGCCCGTGGGCGCGGTGCGGATCGGCAAGGTGGACGGCAACTTCGTCGTCAACCCCACCGAGCAGGACACGTTCGAGAACTCCGACCTCGACCTCATCGTCGCGGGCACGGAGGAGGCCATCCTCATGGTCGAGGCCGGCTGCAACGAGATCCCCGAGGCCGAGATCCTCGACGCGCTCGACATCGCGCACGGCGAGATCAAGAAGCT
This sequence comes from Solirubrobacteraceae bacterium, assembly GCA_034665465.1. Classification (GTDB taxonomy): domain Bacteria; phylum Actinomycetota; class Thermoleophilia; order Solirubrobacterales; family Solirubrobacteraceae; genus CADCVQ01. Next base: position 552 of record JAXDFS010000407.1, on the reverse strand, counting down.
CTGCGCGCTGCAGCACGAGCTGCGCGAGAAGGCCGGCAAGGCCAAGATGGAGATCGAGGTCCCGAGCGTCGACGAGGGGCTGTTCGCCGCCGTGAAGGAGTCGCATGGCGCGGCACTCGACGAGGCGACGCAGATCTTCGACAAGCTCGAGCGCCAGAGCGAGAGCAACCGCGTCATGGAGGAGGCCGTCGCGGCCCACTCCGGCGATCCGGACGACGCCGAGTACGGCGACCGCAAGGCCGCCGCGCAGATGGCGGTCGACAAGCTCGAGAAGACGATCATCCGCCAGCGCATCGCGATCCACAAGAAGCGCCCGGACGGCCGCTCGGAGACCGAGATCCGCCCGATCGCGATCGAGGCCGGCCTGCTGCCGCGCGCCCACGGCTCCGCGCTGTTCACGCGCGGCCAGACGCAGGCGCTGTCGGTCACGGCGCTCGGCACGCTCAAGGAGGAGATGCGCCTCGACACCCTCGGGCTCGAGACGAAGAAGTACTACTTCCACCACTACAACTTCCCGCCGTTCTCGGTCGGGGAGGCCGGCTTCATGCGCGG
>JAXDFS010000406.1:0-10404 GCA_034665465.1 Solirubrobacteraceae bacterium | reverse complement strand
CTGCGCGCACCGGCCCCGGCGCCGGCGCGCGACCGGACCCGCAGCTCGTGCAGGGCCGGCGCGCCGTCGTGCAGGCCGGGTGCCTGGCCTGCCAACGCATCGGCAGGCGCGGCAACCGCGGCCCGGGAAGCGACCTCAGCGCGGTCGGCAAGCGCCTCACGCCCGCGGCGATCCGCCGCTCGCTCGTGAACCCCACGTCGCCGATGCCCTCCTACCGGGCGATCGCGCGATCGGAGCTCGCCGCGCTCGTCGCCTACCTGTCGACGCTGCGCGGCTGACCGCGCACGGCTAGCGTCCTGGCCGTGCCGGACCCAGAGCCAGCCGTCAGCCTGCGCGGCGCCGGGCGCCGCTACGGCGAGCGCGCGGCGCTGCGCGACGTCTCGCTCGAGCTGGCCGCGGGACAGACGCTCGTCGTCTTCGGGCCCAACGGGGCCGGCAAGACGACGCTGCTGCGGATGCTCGCGACGCTGCTGCGCCCGCACGCCGGCGAGGTGCGCGTGCTCGGCAGCTCGCTGCCCGACGACGGCTACGCCGTGCGCGGGCGGATCGGCTTCCTCGGCCACGAGCCGCTGCTCTATCGCGAGCTGAGCGGCCGCGAGAACCTGCGGTACTACGCGCGCCTGCACGGGATGCTTGCGCCAGAGGCCGATGGCGCCGCGCGGATCGGCGCCGTGCTCGAAGCCGTCGGCATGGAGCGCCGCGCCGACGACCCCGTCGCCGAGCTCTCGCGCGGGATGGTCCAGCGGCTGGCTGTCGCGCGCGCGGTGCTGCACGAGCCCGAGCTGCTGCTGCTCGACGAGCCGTTGGCCAACCTCGATCCGGCCGCCGCCGCGCAGGTCCAGCCGCTGATCGGGCGCGCGAGCGGGCGCACGCGCGTGCTGACGAGCCACGACCCCGCAGGGGGCCTCGCGGGCGCGGACCTCGCGCTCGGCCTGAAGGGCGGCCGCCAGGCGCTGCTGGCCCCCGCCGCCGGCGTCACGCCCGAGCAGATCGCCGAGCTCTACGCATGAGGGGCACGATTGGCGCGCTGCTGGCCAAGGACCTCGCGCTCGAGCTGCGCACGCGCGAGTCGGTGCCCGCGATGGTGCTCTTCAGCGTCACGACCTACGTCATCTTCCACTTCGGCCTGGACCGCAACACGGTCTCCGGCGATCTCGCGGCCGGGGTGCTGTGGGTCACGATCCTGTTCGCCTCGATCCTCGGCATCAACCGCCTCTTCGTCGCCGAGCACGAGCAGGGCGGCTTCGACGGCTTCCTGCTCGCGCCGGTGGACCGCACGGCGCTCTTCGTGGCCAAGGCGCTGGCGCTGTTCGCCTTCCTGTGCATCGTCGAGGTGGTCGCGGTGCCGGCCTTCGCGGTCCTGCTGCTCGGGCCGTCGCCGGCGCAGGCGCTGCCGGGCCTGCTGCTCGTGCTGGCACTCGCCAACGCCGGCGTCGCGGCGACCGGGACGCTCGTCGCCGCGCTCGCGATCCAGACGCGCGCCCGCGACCTCATCGGCCCGCTGCTCGCGCTGCCGCTGCTGGTGCCGGTCGTGCTGGCCTCCGCGCGGGCGACCACGCCGCTGCTCCAGCAGGGCGGCGCACAGCCGCTGCCTGGTGACTGGCTGGCCGTCCTGGCGCTCTATGATCTGGTGTTCGCGCTGATCGCGTATGCGGTCTTCGACTTCCTCCTGGAGGACTGACCCATCGTCTACGGCAGGGGCCTGCGCGCCCTCTCGATCGCCACAGTCGCCGTGCTGACCACCGCCCTCGGGCTGGTGTTCTTCTATGCGCCGCTGGACGCCGACCAGGGCTTCGTGCAGAAGATCTTCTACATCCACGTTCCGATGGCGATCGTCGGCCTGTGCGGGTTCGTCGCCGGCGGGATCTGCGCCGTCATGCACCTGCGCACGCGCGAGGCGCGCTGGGACATGCGCTCCTACGTGTCGATCCACCTCTCGATCATCCTCGCGGTCGGCGTGCTCGTGACCGGCTCGATCTGGGCGCGCGCGTCGTGGGGTCACTGGTGGGTCTGGGACGAGCCGATGCTCGTCTCCTTCCTCATCGTGTTCCTGCTCTACGCGACCTACTGGCCGCTGCGCTTCTCGATCGAGGACAAGGAGAAGCAGGCCCGCTACGCGTCGGTCTTCGCGATCGTCGCGGGGGCCTTCGTCCCGCTGAACTTCGCCGCCGTGCGGATGGCGCAGCAGTTCGTGCACCCGCAGACGCTCGCGACGACGACCGGCGGCATGCCCCCGAAGTTCGCGCTGACGTTCGTCGTCGCACTTGCCGGTATCACGCTGATGTTCATCACGCTCTGCAAGTACGAGATGGCCTCCAAGCACGCGACCTTCCGCCTGCGCGCCCTGCGCCGCAGGCTCGCCGGCGACGACGACTTCGCCGCCACGACCCCGCTGCGCAGCGCGGCGCCCCAGCTCTGATGCTGCCCGCGCTGCCCCTCGACGAGGCCGGCCGCTACGTGGCGGCGGCGTACATCGTGTTCGTCGTGCTGATCTTCGTCTACGTCGCGATCATGGCGTCCAAGCTGAGCCGGATCGAGCGCGAGGTCGTCGAGCTCGCCGACCTCGTCGAGGCGCGCGACCGCGCCGCCGCCGCCGCGACCGAGCCCGAGCGCGCGAGGGAGACGGTCTGAGGCGATGAGCGAGCACGAGCTCATCACGCTGGGCATCTCCCACAAGACCGCCCCCGTTCAGATGCGCGAGCGCCTCGCGCTCACGCAGAGCGCCGTCCGGGGCTTCCTGCAGGAGGTCACGGCGCACCCCGACGTCCACGAGGCCGTGGTGATCTCGACCTGCAACCGCACCGAGCTGTCGCTCGTCGTCGGCGACCCCGTGGCCGCCGAGGGCGCGGTGCTGGGCATGCTCGCCAACCGCGCGCACGTGCGACCGACCGAGCTCGCCGGGAGCATCTACTCGCCGCGCAACTGCGACGCCGCGCGCCAGCTCTTTCGCGTCTGCGCCGGCCTGGAGTCGATGATCGTCGGCGAGGCCGAGATCCAGGGCCAGGTCAAGCGTTCCTACGAGGAGGCGCTCGCGGCCGGGACGACCGGCCCGCTGACCAACCGCCTCTTCACCGCTGCGCTGCAGGCCGGCAAGCGGGTGCGCAGCGAGACGGCGATCGGCCTCGGCCGCGCATCGATCTCCTCGGTCGCGGTCGATCTCGCGATGCGCGCCCTCGGCGACGTCAGCGACCGCCACGTCGTGATCGTGGGCGCCGGTGCGACGAGCGAGCTGACGGCCCGCGCGCTCGCCGACCGCGGCGTGCAGACGATGTTCGTCGCCAACCGGCACGCCGAGCGCGCGCGCGCGATGGCCGACCGCTTCGGCGGCGACGCGGTCGCGCTCGAGGATCTGCCGGCGCAGCTCGTGAGCGCCGACGTCGTCGTCGCGTCGACCGCCTCGCCGCACCCGATCCTGGGCGTCGAGGACCTCGAGCAGGTCATGCGCGCCCGCGACCACCGCCCGCTGCTGCTCGTCGACATCGCCGTGCCGCGCGACATCGATCCCGCCTGCAGCGACATCGAGGGCGTCGAGCTCTACGACATGGACGACCTGCAGGCCGCGGTCGCCCACACGATGTCGGTGCGCGAGGCCGAGGCGCTGCGCGCCGAGGCGATCGTCGAGGAGGAGATCCAGCGCTTCGCCGCCTGGCTGGGATCCTTCGCCGTGCAGCCGACGATCCGGGCGCTGCGCGAGTACGGCGACGCGATCGTCGAGCAGGTGCTGTCGGAGAACGCCGGGCGCTGGGAGCAGCCCTCCGAGCGCGACCTGGCGCGCATCGAGGCGGTCGCGCGGTCGGTCATGAACCGCGTGCTGCACGAGCCCACGCTGCACCTGCGCGGGCTCGGTCAGACGCGCAGCCACGGGCGGCTGCAGACCGCGCGCGAGCTCTTCGGCCTCGAGGGCGTCCCCGACGCCGAGCCCGTCGACGGCGCCGGAGCCGACGGCCGGGCCAACGTGCGCCCGCTGCCGCGGCGCTCCACCGGAACCTAGGCGCGGCCGGCGTGCGGGTCGGCACGCGGGGCAGCGCGCTGGCGCTCACGCAGGCGGGGACCGTGGCCGAGCTGCTCGGCGACGGCGCGCAGCTCGTCCCGATCACGACCAGCGGCGACCGCAACAGGGCCGGCACCGACAAGGAGCGCTGGGTCAAGGAGCTCGAGCTGGCGCTGCTGGCGGGCGAGATCGACCTCGTCGTGCACAGCGCCAAGGACGTCCCGAGCGTGCTCCCCGAGGGCCTGGAGCTCGTCGGCTCGCCGGCCCGCGCCGATCCGCTCGACGCGCTGGTCGGGGCCGTGTCGCTGGCGCAGCTGCGCACCGGCGCGCGCATCGGCACCGCGAGCCTGCGCCGCGCCGCGCAGCTGCGCGCGCTGCGCGCGGACCTCGAGGTCGTCGTGATCCACGGCAACGTCGACACCCGCCTGCGGCGCCTGGAGGAGGGCGACCTCGACGCGCTCGTGCTCGCCGCGGCGGGCCTGCGGCGCCTGGGCCGCGAGGCCGCGATCGGATGCCTGCTGACCGAGCTCGTGCCGGCCGCCGGGCAGGGCACGCTCGCCCTGGAGGGGCGCATCGGCGACGAGCGCGCCGGCGCCGCCGCACGGGCGATCACCGACGCCGACAGCTGGACGGCCCTGTGCGCCGAGCGCGCGCTCGTGGCGCGCCTGGACGCGAGCTGCAACACCCCGCTGGGCGCGCACGCCACCGTGGGCCCCGGCGGCATCGTGCTGCGGACGTTCGTCGGGCTCCCCGACGGCTCGGCCTGGCTGCGCGACGAGACCCCGCCGGCACCGACCGCCGAGGCGGCGGGCGAGCTCGCCGCCGAGCGCCTGCTTGCGGCGGGCGGCGCCGACCTGCTGCGGCGCGCCGAGGAGCTCGCGGCATGACGGTCTTCCTCGTCGGCGCCGGGCCCGGCGACCCGGGCCTCATGACCGCGCGCTCGCTGGAGCTCATCGCGCGCGCCGACGTGATCCTCTACGACCAGCTGATCCCCGACGGCGCGCTGGACGGCGCGCGCGCCGACGCCGAGCTCGTCGACGTCGGCAAGAAGGGCGGCGGCAGGCAGGTGCCCCAGCGCGACACCAACGAGCTGCTGCTCGAGCACGCGCGCGCCGGTCGCGAGGTCGTGCGGCTGAAGGGCGGCGACCCGTTCGTCTTCGGTCGCGGCGGCGAGGAGGCCCAGCTGCTGCGCGCGGAGGGCTTCGACGTGGAGGTCGTCCCGGGCGTGACCGCGGGCGTCGCGGCGCCGGCCTACGCCGGCATCCCCGTGACGCAGCGCGGGCTGGCGGCGGCGGTCGCGTTCGTGACCGGCCACGAGGATCCCGCCAAGCCGGACACGCTGATCGACTGGCCCGCGCTCGCCGCCTGCCCGGGCACGCACGTCTTCTACATGGGCGTGCGCAGCCTGGAGCGCATCGCCTCCCCGCTCGTCGCCGGCGGCCGCCCCGCCGGCCAGCCCGTCGCGGTCATCGAGCGCGGCACGTTCGCCGACCAGCGCACGATCTCGGGGACGCTCGACGACATCGCCGCGCGCGCCGTCGAGGAGAGCGTGCGCGCCCCGGCGATCACGGTCGTCGGCGAGGTTGCGGGGCTGCGCGACGAGCTCGCCTGGTTTCAGGGCGGCCCCCTCGCCGGTCGCAGCGTGGTCGTCACGCGCGCGCGGGCACAGGCCAGCGGGCTCGCCGCCCGGCTGCGCGAGCTCGGGGCCCGCGTCGTCGAGGCGCCCGCGATCAGGATCGAGCCGCTGGACGCCGAGCTGCCCGACCTCGCCGGCTTCGACCTGCTCTGCGTGACGAGCCCCAACGGGGCGCGGCGCCTGCTGGAGCTCGCCCGCGACGCGCGCGCGCTGAGCGGCCCCGCGATCGCCGCGATCGGGCCCGGCACCGCCGACGCCCTGCGCGCGGGCGGCATCGAGGCCGACATCGTCCCGCCGCGGGCGGTGGCGGAGTCCCTCGTCGAGGCGCTCGCGGAGCGCCCGGTGCAGCGCGCGCTCGTCGTCCGCGCCGAGCAGGCCCGCGACGTGCTGCCCGACGCCCTGCGCGAGCGCGGCGCCGAGGTCGAGATCCTGGCGCTCTATCGCACGGTCGCCGAGCCGCTTGCGCCGGCCGCCCACGAGGCCGCGCGCGCGGCGGACTACGTCACCTTCACCTCGGCGTCGGCGGTGCGCCACTTCCTCGCCGCGACCGGCACCCCGCGCGCCGGGACGCGCCTGGTCTCGATCGGGCCGATCACGAGCGCCGCGCTACGCGAGCACGGGTGCGAGCCCGACGTCGAGGCGGCGCAGCACACTCCCGATGGGCTGCTGGCCGCGCTCGTCGCCGACGCGCCGTAGGTTCAAGCGCGCCGCCGCGGGCGGCGCGTGCGTCAGTGGGTCAGTGCGCCAGGCCGGCGAAGTGACCGGTGTCGGGACCGATCACCATCGCGCCGATCACGACCATCATCGCGATGAACGCCAGGACAGCGAAAAGAAGATACGTCGGAGTTACCACAGGTCACCTCACGCGTCGTTTGCCGATAACGAGCGGCACTGCTCTCCCCCGCTCGCGGGCAAATGTACCGCGCGGACAGCCACGAAGGGCGTCTTGTCATCCGGCGGAGGGCGGCTCGTCCTCCGGAAGGCCCGGCAGCTCGTCCGCTCCGTCGTCGTCCTCGTCGGCCGGAACGCCCATCGGCGGGTCCTCGTCGTGGTCGTCAGGAAGGCCCGTCGGCGTCTCGGTCACGCAATGCGGCTACCCGCTGGGCGGGGCCTACACTCGACCGGCGCATGGCGGTCGTGACGTTCCTCAGCGACTACGGGCTCGCGGACGACTTCGTCGGCGTCTGCCACGGCGTCATCGCGCGGATTGCGCCGCAGGCGCGGGTCATCGACGTGACGCACGGGATCGCGCGCCATGACGTCCGTTCCGGCGCGCTCGTGCTGCGCCGGGCCCTGCCCTTCATGCCGGCGGGCATCCACCTGGCGGTCGTCGACCCTGAGGTGGGCGCGCGTCGGCGGGCGGTGGCGCTGCGCTGCGCCGACGAGGAGCGGCTGCTCGTGGGCCCCGACAACGGGCTGCTGATGGCAGCCGCCGCGGCGTTCGGCGGCGTCGCGGAGGCCGTCGACGTGGGCCGCTCGCCGCTGCGCCTGGAGCCGGTGTCGGCGTCCTTTCACGGGCGCGACGTCTTCGCGCCGGTCGCGGCGGGACTGGCCGCCGGGGTCGCGCTGGCGGAGGCCGGCGAGCCGCTGGACGCCGCCGAGCTCGTGGCGCTCGAGCTGCCCGTCGCCCGGCAGACCGGCGACGGCCTGCTCGCCCACGTCCTGCAGGCCGACGGCTACGGCAACGTCGTACTCGACGCCGAGCATGACCAGCTCGCCGGATGCGGCCTGCGCCTCGGACACGGCCTGGTCGTCAACGGGCGGCGCGCGGTCTATGCGACGACCTTCGCCGATGTGCCGGCGGGCGGGCTGCTGCTATACGAGGACGGCTACCGCTCGGTCGCGCTCGCCTGCAACCTGGGGTCGGCGCTCGACGCCCTCGGCCTGGCGCTCGACGACGAGGTCCTGCTCGCCCCGGACCGCCCCGCATGAGCGCCCCGCTCGGCAGCCCGCGCCTGCACCTGCGCGAGACCGACTCGACGAACGAGCGCGCGAAGGCGCTCGCCGCCGCCGGCGCCCCCCACGGCAGCCTCGTCACCGCCGCCGAGCAGCACGCCGGTCGCGGCCGCCAGGGGCGCGCGTGGTCGGCGCCGCCGGGCCGCGCGCTGCTCATGTCGCTCGTATTGCGCGAGTGGCCGGCGATCCTGCCGCTGGCGGCGGCCGTCGCGGTCGCCGACGTGGTCGGCGCGCAGGCGGCCATCAAGTGGCCCAACGACGTGCTGCTGCCGGGCGGCAAGGTGGCCGGGATCCTCGTCGAGGGGCGCCCGCAGGAGGGCTGGGCGGTGCTGGGGATCGGCGTCAACGTCGCCGTCCGCTCCGAGGACCTGCCCGCCGAGCTGCGCGGCGTGGCCGCGACGCTGGCGCTGGAGCCGAGCGCGATCGAGCCGATGCTGGACGCGCTGCTGAGCGCCCTGGACGAGCGGCTCGCCCTCGAGCCGGCCGCGCTGCTGGACGCGTTTCGCGCGCGCGACGCGCTGCTCGGGCGCGAGGTGCGCTGGCAGCACGGCCGCGGGATCGCCGCCGGCGTCGACGAGACCGGGCGCCTGCTCGTCGACGCGGGCGGCGGGGCCGTCGCGGCGCTCGACGCAGGCGAGGTCCATCTCGTCGTCGCGCAGCGCGCCTGATCAACCGGCACAGGCCGGCGTCTACTCTGGGATGGATGCCCCGGCGCCCGCGGTTCCTGCTCGTCCTCGCCCTGCTCAGCGCGTGCGCTGCGGTGGCCGTCTGGTACGTCGCCTTCCACGTGGCGCGCGCGCGGCACTTCGACGCCTCGGCGCTGAGCGCCTTCGCCGGCGTCGTGCGACCCCCGCTGACGCCCTCGATCCGCGGGCTCGCGCGCTTCGCCGACCCGCTGCCGTTCGTGCTCGGCGGGCTGCTGCTGGTCGGCGTCGCGCTGCAGCGCCGGCGCTACCTCATGGCGGCTGTGGTGCCGGTGATCCTGCTGTCCGCGAACGTGTTCACGCACCTGCTCAAGCCGGCGCTGACCGACCCGCGCGTGATCGACTGGGAGGGCGCTTCGAGGGTCTACCCGGGCTCCTGGCCGAGCGGCCACGCAACCGCGTCGATGTCACTGGCGCTGTGCCTCGTGCTCGTCGTCGGGCCGCGCCTGCGCCCGGTCGCGGCGCTGCTCGGGGCGGGCTATGCGATCGGCATCGGATACTCGCTCGTGTCGGCCGGCTGGCATCTGCCCAGCGACGTCCTCGGCGGCTACCTCGTCGCGGCGACCTTCACGCTGGTCGGGGCGGCGGTGCTCGCCGCGCTGGAGTCGCGCGCGCCGGTTGTCGCCGCTGCGCGCGACGTGCCGATCCCCTGGACGACGCTGGCCGGCCCCATCGCGGCCATGGCCGGCGTGGCCGTGCTCGTCTCCGCGACGGCGATCGTGCGCGACCCGGATCTCGTCGGCGGCGCGGTCCGCCACACGGACGTGCTGCTCGTCATCGTCGGCATCGGCGCGCTCGGGCTCGCGCTGACGGCCGGCCTGGCGATGGCGCTGCGCCGGTAGGCGCTCACGGCCGGCACGGCGCCGCGCCGTGAGCCTTCAGGCGGCGGACTCGACCCCGTCGCCGAGCGATGCCGGTTGAGCGTCGCCGGAGCCCTGGTCCTCGACCGGCTTGGCCGGCGCCTTGCGTGCCGGCGCGCGGCGGCGCTTGGGGGCGGCCGGAGCGTCGTCGCCCGCGATCGCCTTCGGCTTGGCCGCCCGCCGCTTGGGCGCAGGCGGCGCGTCGTCCCCGGCGTCGGCGTCGGCCTTCGCGCTGCGGACGGGCGTGGCGCGGCGCTTGGGCGCCGCCACCGGCGCGTCGCCGACCCCGGCGATCGCCTTCGCCTTCGTTTTCGTGGTGCGCGGCCTGGGTGCAGGCGCGTCCGCCACCGGGGGCGTGGGCTTCGCGGGTGCCCGTGCAGCGGCGAGCGCGGCTGCCGCGCCGGCGATCGCCTCCACGGCAGCGGCGTCGTCGACCGGCGGCTTGCGTGCTCGCGAGCGGCGCGCGGGACGATCGGAAGGGGCCTCGCCGCCTGAGTCGGAAGCCGTGACGGGCGCGGCCTGGTCCTCGGCCGGCCTGCGCACCCGTGCCCGGCGCGCCGGCACAGACGCGCCGCCGCCGTCCGGCTCGGCCGCCGCCGCCGTTGCGGCCGCAGCCCCAGACGCGACCTCGGCGTCGCCGTCCTGCGCAACCGCGTCCGCGACCTCCGCGGGCGCGGACGGCGCCTCCGACGGACGGCCGTTGCGCGAGCGCGAGCGCGCGCGGCGCCGGGAGGACCTCGACGGGGAGGGCTCCCCGCCGTCCCCGCCGCCGCCGGTCGTCAGCGCGACGACCTCCTGGCCGATCCCGGTGTCGGCACCCTCGCCGCCCTTCTTGCGCCGCCGGCGGTTGCCGCGCCGGCCGCGGCTCTTGGGGAAGTTGCGCAGCAGCTCTCGCGAGAGCGCGCTGGGCTTGCGCGCCAGCCGCGTCCGCGCGCCGCGCAGGATCTCCTCGCCCTCCGGCGAGTGCGCGATCGCGGCCGCCAGCAGCGCAGCCGACAGCCGGCGGTCCTGCTTGCGGGCCGCATGCACGAGGCGCCGGGCGTTGCGGGCATGGGCGGCGCCGCTGGAGTTGACGAGCAGGCCGAGCAGGCGCTTGGTCTCCGGCCAGCGCTGCACCGCGTACTCCTCGTGGACGTCGCGGGTGTAGGAGGCCAGGCGCCAGATCCAGGCGTTGGCCTGGTCGCGGCGGCCGATGCGCTTCTCGGCGAGCGCGAGCAGCATGACCTTCGTGCCCTCGCGGCGCTCCTCGCGCGTCCA
>JAXDFS010000405.1:0-5135 GCA_034665465.1 Solirubrobacteraceae bacterium | reverse complement strand
CGGATCGGGATCCAGCACCCGCTGCGCGGCGACCGCGTCGCGGCCGTGCTCGAGTCCGAGCACCTCGCGGTCGCGACGTCCGGCGAGTACGCGCGCGGAGCCCACATCCTCGATCCGCACACCGGCGCCCCGCCCGCCGGGGTGCTGTCGGTGACGATCGCCGGCCCCGACCTGGGAACCGCCGACGCCTACGCGACGGCGGCGTTCGCCATGGGCGAGCGCGGCCCGGAGTGGACGCGCGGCATCGCGCCCTACGAGGCGATGATCGTGCTCGCCGGCGAGCAGGTGCTGCTCACGCCGGGGTTCGCGGACCTGCGAGTGTCGTGATCTGCCCTGTGGGTCCGATCGGCCGGCGCCGCCCGCATCGCTCCTCTCCGCCTCGTCGGGCCCGTCTCATGTTTCTCGCGTCCATTGCGATCACGGGTTGCGGGCAGGCCAAGGTCCAGCGCTCCGACCAACCGGCGGCGATCACGGCCACGACCGCAGCGGGCTCCGCGCGAACGGGTGCGACGGGAACCTTCCCTGGCACTGACGTCGTGACGAAGTTCGGCGACGTCCAGGTGTCGCTCACCCTCAGCCACGGCCGGATCGTCGACGTGCAGTGGCTCAAGCTCCCGCTCGATCGCCCACGCTCGCAGTTCATCTCACAGCAGGCGTCGCCCGTCCTGCGCACCGAGGTACTGGCCGCTCAAAGCGCGCACATCAACGTGCTGTCGGGCGCGACGTACACGAGCGAAGCATGGGCCAACTCGGTGCAATCGGCGCTCAATCAGGCGCACTGACCCCGTTTCCGCAAGCCGAACGGCTGCTGGGGCGCAGCAGCTGCCCGGACGACGCGCCGCCGCGTGCCTGCGAGCAGGCTGAGAGCGTGCCCGGCCGACCGGGGCCGCTGCTAGGCTCGCTGCCGAAGCTCCTTTAACCCGGTCCCGAGAGGCCAGGAAGGACATCTCTCCATGCCAGACCCCAAGGTCGTCCTCGACGGCGAGGACATGCGGCGAACGCTCACGCGCATCGCCCACGAGATCGTCGAGAACGGCGGCGACCCGGATCGCCTCGCGCTCGTCGGCATCCATCGCCGGGGGGCCGTGCTCGCAGGCCGTCTACGCGAGCTGCTCGCCGAGCTGCACGACATCGACGTCCCGCTGGGGGACCTCGACATCTCCTTCTACCGCGACGACGTCACGCTCCGCGCGGGCTCGCCGGTGGTGCACTCCACGCACCTGGACTTCGACGTCGACGGGCGCACGGTCGTGATCGTCGACGACGTCCTCTTCACCGGCCGCACCGTGCGCGCGGCGATCGAGGCGCTCTTCGACTACGGCCGCCCCAAGCGCGTCCAGCTCGCCGTGCTCGCCGACCGCGGCCATCGTGAGCTGCCGTTTCGCCCCGACTACGTCGGCAAGAACCTGCCGACCGCGCGCAGCGAGCGCGTCTACGTCCGCGTCGAGGAGCTCGACGGCGAGGACAGCGTGACGATCGAGGAGTACCAGGGGGCCAAGGTATGAGGCATCTGCTCTCCATAGAAGACCTGACCCGCGACGACATCGAGCGGATCCTGGACCGCGCCGCCGCCTTCGCCGAGGTCTCCGACCGCGACATCAAGAAGGTGCCGGCCCTGCGCGGCCGCACGGTGCTGAACCTCTTCTACGAGGCCTCGACGCGGACGCGCTCGTCCTTCGAGCTCGCCGCCAAGCGGCTGAGCGCGGACGTCGTGAACTTCGCCGCCAGCGGCTCGAGCGTGGAGAAGGGCGAGTCGCTGAAGGACACGGTCCTCACGCTCACCGCCCACTCGCCGGACGCGATCGTGATCCGCACCCCCTACGCCGGCGCCGCGGCGCTCGTCGCGGGCTGGACGACGGCCGCGATCGTCAACGCCGGCGACGGCAAGCACGAGCACCCGACGCAGGCGCTGCTGGACGTCCACACGCTGCGCCAGAAGCTCGGCTCCCTGGAGGGCCGCAACATCTGGATCGTCGGCGACGTCGCCCACTCGCGCGTCGCGCGGTCGAACATCCTGGCGTTTCAGATGATGGGTGCCGACGTCACCGTCTGCGGGCCGCCGACGCTCATCCCGCGCGGGATCGAGACGCTCGGCTGCGAGGTGCGCTACGACCTCGCCGACCTGCGCGAGGCCGACGTCGTCTACGCCCTGCGGATGCAGCACGAGCGCATGGACGAGGCGTTCGTCCCCAGCCTGCGCGAGTACGCGGCGACCTACCAGATCAACGGCCGCCGCCTCGGGCCGCGCCAGGTGCTCATGCACCCCGGCCCCGTCAACCGCGGGGTCGAGCTGTCGGGCGAGGTCGTCGACTCACCCCAGGCGGTCATCACGATGCAGGTCAAGGCCGGCGTCGTGGTGCGCATGGCGGTCCTCTACGAGGTGCTCGCCGGCGCACGCGACGAGCGCCCTGCGACCAGGCCGACCCAGCCCCAGCTCGCGTGAGGCCCCGCGCATCGACACCCGACGGGCACGCTCCGGCCCGCCTCGTCAGCGCGCCGTCGCGCCCCGCCGACCTGCTCGTCCGCGGCGCCCACGTGCTCGATCCGAGGACGGGGATCGACGGCCGCCACGACGTCCTCGTCCGCAAGGGCGTGATCGCGGAGATCGGCGCCGTGGGCACCCTCGGCGCTCCGCCCGACAGCGTCGAGGTCGTCGACGGCGAGGGCCGGCACCTGTTCCCGGCCTTCGTCGACCCGCACGTGCACCTGCGCACGCCCGGCCAGGAGCACAAGGAGGATCTCGAGACCGGCACGCGCTCGGCCGCCGCCGGCGGCTACTGCGCGGTCGTCGCGATGCCCAACACGAGCCCGGTCGTCGACTCGGCGCCGATCCTCACGGCGCTGCTGGACGCCGCGGCCCGCGAGGCGCGCGTCCCGGTCGGCTTCACCGCGGCGATCACCCGCGGCCTCGGCGGCCGCGAGCTGACCGAGATGAACGAGCTGCGCGCGCTCGGCGCGGCGGCCTTCACCGACGACGGCCGGCCGGTGGCCGACGCCGGCGTCTTCCGGCGCGCGCTGCAGTACCAGCGCCTCTGCGGCGGGGTCCTCGCCCTGCACGAGGAGGACCCGTCGCTGTCGGGCGCGGGCGCGATGCACGAGGGGGAGGTCAGCGCGCTGCTGGGCGTCGCGGGCATCCCGAGCGTCAGCGAGTCCACGATGATCGCCCGCGACTGCGCGCTGGCCGAGTACGAAGGGGCGCGGATCCACCTCCAGCATCTGTCCGCGCGCGAGTCGGTGGTCGCCGTGGCGGCGGCCAAGAGCCGCGGGGTGCAGGTCACCTGCGAGGTCAGCCCGCACCATCTGACGATGACCGACGAGGACGTCCGCGGCCTGGACACCAGGCGCAAGATGAACCCGCCGCTGCGCGCCGCGCCCGACCGCGAGGCGCTCATCGAGGGACTGCGCTCGGGGGTCATCGACTGCATCGCCACCGACCACGCGCCGCACGCGCGCGACGAGAAGGAGGTGCCCTTCGAGCAGGCCCCGATGGGCACGACCGGCCTCGAGACGGCGTTCGCCGCGGTCCACACCGACCTCGTGGTGCCCGGCACGCTCGGGCTCGCGCTCGTCGTCGAGCGGATGACCTCGGGGCTCGGCCTGCTGGACCTGCTCGTGCCGCAGATCGCCGTCGGCGAGCCCGCGAACCTCGTGCTGGTCGACCTCGCGGCCGAGTGGACGGTGGGCGAGAGCGGCTACGAGAGCCGCTCGGACAACTGCTGCTTCGCCGGGCGCCGGCTGCGCGGCAAGGTCCTGCTGACCGTCGCGGCGGGCGCGGTCGCGTACCGCGAGCGCTCGATCATGCTCGTGCTGTCGTCCGCAGGTCCGAGCCGGCGAGGATCGGAGGCCGGGACATGACGTCGAACGCCTCCGCCTACGTCCTGCTGGAGGACGGCACGCGCTTTGACGGCATCGCCTGCGGCGCGGCGGACGCCGCCACCGGCGAGGTCGTCTTCACGACCGGCATGTCCGGCTATCAGGAGTCCGTAACCGACCCGAGCTTCGCCAACCAGATCATCACGTTCACCTATCCGCACATCGGCAACTACGGCGTGTCGGAGCAGGCGATGGAGTCCGACCGCATCTGGGCGCGCGCGGTGATCATGCGCGCGGCGTGCAACGGCGAGGACGCCCCGGGGGCCGAGCGCGGCTGGTGTGACTGGCTCGCCGACTGCGGCGTCCCGGCGATCAGCGAGGTCGACACCCGCGCGCTCGTGCGCCACATCCGCGAGGCGGGCTCGATGCGCGGCGGTGTCTTCCCGGCCGCGATGGAGGAGGCGCAGGCGCACGAGCTGATCGCCGCCGAGCCGAGCATGGAGGGCCTCGACCTGGCGCGGATCGTGACGCCGCGAGAGATGACCGTCCACGGATCGGGCGACGGGCCCAGGATCGCCGCCATCGACACCGGCATCAAGAGCTCGATCGTGCGCAACCTCGTCGAGCGCGGAGCCGTCGTCGAGCTGCACCCCTGCGACGTCAGCGCCACCGAGCTGCTGGCCGGCGACGCCGATCTCTTCTTCCTCGCCAACGGCCCGGGCGACCCGGCAGCGCTGGGCTACATCGTCGAGACCGTGCGCGAGCTCGTCGGCAAGCGACCCGTCTGGGGGATCTGCCTGGGCCACCAGCTGCTCTGCCAGGCGGTCGGGCTGCAGACCTACAAGCTGCGCTTCGGTCACCGCGGGGCCAATCACCCGGTCAAGGACCTGCGCACCGGCCGCATCGAGATCACCTCGCAGAACCACGGCTTCGCGGTGCAGGCGCCGGGCGGGATGGCGCGCCTGGACACCGGCGAGAGCGTCCGCTGGGACACGGACTTCGGCGCCGCCGAGCTGACCCACGTCAACCTCTACGACGGCACCGTCGAGGGCCTGACGCTGCTCGACGTCCCCGCCTCGACCGTGCAGTACCACCCCGAGGCGGGTCCCGGCCCGAACGACAGCCTCTACCTCTTCGACCGGTTCGTCGATGCCGCGGCGTAACGACCTCCAGCGCATCCTGATCCTCGGCTCCGGGCCGATCGTCATCGGCCAGGCGGCCGAGTTCGACTACTCCGGCGTGCAGGCCTGCAAGGTCCTGCGCGAGGAGGGCTACGAGGTCGTGCTCGTCAACTCCAACCCGGCGACGATCATGACCGACCC
>JAXDFS010000404.1:0-8788 GCA_034665465.1 Solirubrobacteraceae bacterium | reverse complement strand
GTGCGGGCTGCTGCTGGGCGAGGAGCGCCTGCGCCGGCGCGCCGGGACGCTCGCCCGGGGTCGCCTGACCGCCGGGCCCGAGTTCGACCTCGTGTCCGGAACGGCCGGCGCGGTCGCCGCGCTGCTGGCGCTGTCGCGCCTGCTCGACGACGAGCGCCTCGCGCAGCGCGCCGCGCGGCTCAGCGACGAGCTGGCCGGCGCCGCGCGACCTGGACCGCAGGGCCGCGCCTGGCCGGCGACCGGGCAGCGCCGGGCGCACGACCTGTGCGGCCTGGCGCACGGCGCGAGCGGCGCGGCGTGGGCGCTGCTCGAGCTGTTCGCGGTCACCGGCGACGCCCGCCACCGCCAGGCCGCTCAGCACGCGCTGGCCTACGAGCGCCACTGGTTCGACGAGCGCAGCGGCGACTGGCCCGACCTGCGCGGCGTGGCGCGCAGCGAGCCGCGCGGCTCGTTTGCCTCCGCGTACCCGGGCACGTGGGCCGACGGCGCCCCCGGCATCGCGCTGGCGCGCCTGCGGGCGTGGAAGGTCCTCGGCGACGAGCGCTGCCGCGCCGAGGCGGTGACGGCGCTCGCCACGACGGCGGCGGGGGTCGAGCGCGCGCTGCTGCACCCCGGCGCCGACTTCTCGCTGGGAAGCGGCATCTCCGGCAGCGCCGACGTGCTCGCCCTCGGCGCCGAGCTCGCGCCCGCGGGCCCGGCGCTCGCATCGCGCGCTGCGCAGATCGGTGTCGGGCGCTATGCGGGCAGCGTCGAAGGCTGGCCCTGCGGCGGGGCCGGCGGCGGCCTGGCCCCGAGCCTGCTCAGCGGCCACGCCGGCGTCGGGTTGTTCTACCTTCGCCTGCACGACAGGACCGTGCCGTCGGCGCTCCTCGTCGGTGCCCCGCTGCCCGGATCGCGCTGATGGCAGTCCACCGCAACCTCGTCAACCTCAAGGCCGTCGGCAAGGGCTACGGCAGCCGCTCGGTGCTCACGGACGTCACGCTGGGCGTCGCCGCGGGCGAGCGGATCGGGATCGTCGGGCGCAACGGCGACGGCAAGTCGACGCTGCTGCGCCTGATCGCGGGCGTCCAGCCGCCGGACTCCGGCCAGGTCACCCGCGCCCGAGACGTCGATCTGGCGCTGCTGGCCCAGGGCGACGAGCTCGACGCGCACCGGACGCTGCGCGACGCGCTCGTGGGCCGGCGCGCAGATCACGAGTGGGCCGCCGACGCCGCCTTCCGGGGGGTGCTCGACGGGCTGCTCGGCGGCACGGCGCTGACGCGCTTCCCCGACGGGATGGACACGCCGATCGCGGTCCTCTCCGGTGGCGAGCGCAGGCGCATCGCGATCGCGCGGCTGCTGCTCGACGGGCCCGAGCTGCTGCTGCTCGACGAGCCGACCAACCACCTCGACGTCGAGGCGGTCGACTGGCTCGCGCGCCACCTCGCGGCGCGGCGCGGCGCGCTGCTCGTCGTCACCCACGACCGCTGGTTTCTGGACGCCGTGTCGACCGCGACGTGGGAGGTCGCCGACGAGACCGTGCACCAGTACGAGGGCGGCTACGCGGCCTACGTCCTGGCCCGTGCCGAGCGCGACCGCCAGGCGGCGGCGCGCGACGAGCGTCGCCGCGGGCTGTTGCGCAAGGAGCTCGCCTGGCTGCGCCGCGGCCCGCCGGCGCGCACGAGCAAGCCGAAGTTCCGCATCGACGCCGCCAACGAGCTGATCGCCGACGAGCCCGAGGCGCGCGACAGCGCCGAGCTGCTGCGCTTCGCCGCCGCGCGGCTGGGCAACAAGGTCCTCGACGCGGTCGACGTGACGGTCGGCTTCGGGGGCGAGCCGCTGCTGCGCGACCTGACATGGCGCCTGGGCCCCGGCGACCGGCTCGCGCTCGTGGGCGTCAACGGCTCGGGCAAGACGACGCTGCTCAAGCTGCTCGCCGGCGACCTCGCGCCGGCCTCCGGCCGCGTGGACCGCGGGGCCACGGTCCGGCTCGCGCTGCTGTCGCAGGACACCGCCGAGATCCCCGGCCACCTGCGCGTGCTCGAGTCGCTCGAGGAGGTCAAGGTCGTCGCGACGCTGAGCGACGGCCTGCAGATCACCGCGAGCATGCTCTGCGACCGCTTCGGCTTCCGCGGCGACCTCGCGCGGACGCTCGTGCGCGACCTCTCCGGCGGTCAGCGCCGGCGCCTGCAGCTCATGCGCCTGCTCATGGGCGAGCCCAACGTGCTGCTGCTCGACGAGCCGACAAACGACCTCGACATCGAGACCCTCACCGCGCTGGAGGACCTGCTCGACCGCTGGCCCGGGACGCTCGTGGTGGTCAGCCACGACCGCTACTTCGTCGAGCGCGTCTGCGACGACGTGCATGCGCTGACGGGCGACGGCGGCCTGCGCCATCTGCCCGGGGGCATCGAGCAGTACGTGCGGTCGCGCAGGGAAGCGCCCGCGTCCGCGCCGGCCCCGGGCGCCCCGACGCCGGGCGCCGCGGCGAAGGCCGCGCCCGGTGCGGGCGGCGTCGCGCGCGCCGCGCGCAGGGAGCTCGCGCGCCTGGAGCGCGCGATCGACCGCCTCGGCGAGCGCGAGACCGAGCTGCATGCGGCGATGGCGCGCAACGCCACCGATCACGCGCGGCTGCGCGAGCTGCAGGCCGAGTTGCAGGGCCACGTCGCCGAGCGCGAGGCGGCCGAGGCCGCATGGCTGCAGGCCGCCGAGGCGCTGGAAGCGTGACCGCGCGGGCCGGCGCGGGTCCATGGAGTGCCGCGAACGGGCTTTCGAGCAGATCCGGTCTCGGACGTGTGTGTCCACATGGCGCCGCTGTCCCGGATCTCCCTGCGGACGGGTCTGCTGGGACGACCCCGCGTGCCGGTGGTCAGCCGAAGCACAGCTACGTCACCGTCGATGGCCGACGGTTCATCGGGTCGAGGAATGGTGCCTCCAGGCTGAGGCGGACCGAGTGGCTTGGATGCATGGAGGGATCGATGGACCGTGTCGTGCGTGGCCTTCTGCCTAGTCCGCGTTGATTTCCTGTTCTTCACGGACGGCTCCTGGTTCTGGGAGCGGCTCGCCGCGAACGTCGGCGTGGTCCTTGTGTTCGGTGCGTTCTACTTCAGGTTCGTCGCGACGTCATAGGCCTGCGGACGCCGAGGGGCGGTCGGATCGCTCGACGGATCGCTCGACGAGACACGGGAGAGGTTCCGCCCACGGACCGGCTTGCGGGGACGCTGGTTAGGTACGTGTTGCGATCTGGACGGTGGTCGTGCCGGTCGGCCCGGTGCCGTACCAGACGGCGGTTGGTTGGCCGGTCTTCGGGTTGACGGCGACCGCCGGGTTGGCGCCGCCGGGAGCGAGCGCGATCAGCTCGGCCGGCAGGAAGGTTCCGGCGGTGGTGCTGAGGGTGGCGACGATCTCGCGAGCGGTCTGAAGGGGGCCGGGAAAGGTTCGCAGCGCGCCCTGGCCGACGATCGCGACGGTCCCGTTGGGTCGCGCGGCCAGGCCCCCGACGTCGGTGAGCGGGAGGTCGCGCGTGGGCCCGATCCGGCCGCGCGCGTCGATGCGCCGCGCGCGGGCGAGGTAAGGCGCAGCAGTCGATGCGCTGTTCCACGCAAAGGTTGCAGCGCTGTGTGGATCGACGGCGACGAGGATCTTGGGTGTCAGGCCGCCGACGATGCGCGCCCGGTCAAGCAGTCGCATCGCGCCAAACCGCGCGGCCCGGGCGCCACGTGTTGTCAGCCGGACGGTCATCGCGCTGTCGGGTATCCCGCCTATACCGACCAACCGCGAGTACTGACCGGCCACGAGCGCGCGCCCGCGCGGCGTGACAGCGGCGGTCATTGCGAACAGGTCCGCCGCCGGCCCGAGATCCTGCGCCCGGCCCAGTCCGTGCCCGGGCGCCCGCAGGCGCGCGTGGAGGCGACCCGCACGGCTGTAGACGGCGAGCACCTCGCCGTGGTCGCCGACGGCGACGACAGCCTGCCCGATCCCAGGGCCGCGAGCGACCGCGCGCGGGCGGGAGAACGGCCGATCCGGGGCGCGCTGCACCAGCCATACGACGTCGTCGCCCGCGCGACGCTCGGTGTAGACCACCGCCAGCTGCCCGCGACGGTTGCCAGCGATCATCGCGTCGCCACCGCCGGTAAAGCGGTCAATCTCCCGCGCGCGACCCAGGCCACCCGTCGTGCGGCCAAACGCGACCGTGAGTCGCACGCGCGTGCCGGTCCCGTCGGGGACGCAGCCGAACGGATCCGAGCAGCGCGCGCCACGTCGCAGCAGCGCGTACCGGTCGCGTCCGAGCATCACCGGTTCACCAACGACCCCGCGCGACACATCAAAACGGCCGCCGACCCGACCGGCGCTGTTCACACGCGCAAGCGCCGTGGCGCCCTTCAGCAGGCTTGGATGCAGCGGATCGCTTGCGTAACGCCAGGACACCACGCCATGCCCGTCAGCACCGAACCCGACGCTGACGCTGTCGGCGATCGTGTCCAGCGTCGGCGAAACCACCGCTGAGGCCGACCAAGGCGACGCCGCACGTGCCGACCCGGCGCTCACACCCGAAGCGACCAGCGCGATGAGGACCGCGGCCGATTTTCGCCTTAGCAGGAGCACAACTCGACCAACCTGTCACAGCGATGGGAGTTGTGGCCAAGACGCCTTGTCCGGCGGGCGCCCGCGTCGCGGGCAGCGCGGGGTATAAGTCCGGCATGGCAGGGCATCGGATCTACAGGACGAGCGTCGCGAGCGTCTACCCGCACTACGTCAGCAAGGCCGAGAAGAAAGGCCGGACGAAGGATGAGGTTGACGAGATCCTGTGCTGGCTGACCGGGTACGGCGCGAGCGAGCTCGGCGCGCAGCTCGAGCAAGGCACGGACTTCGAGAGGTTCTTCGCCGAGGCTCCTGCGTTGAATCCGTCGCGGAAGCTCATCACTGGCGTGATCTGCGGCGTCCGCGTAGAGGAGATCGCGGACCCGCTCATGCAGGAGATCCGCTACCTCGACAAGCTCGTCGACGAGCTTGCCCGAGGCAAGGCGATGGAGAAGATCCTCCGCACGCTGTGATCCGGCGCCGCACCTGTTGGTTACGGCGCTCGCTGACATGGGACCCAGGGCCCCGAGATGCGCGACTGGAAGCAAGTCCGTATCGACGCCGCCATCGACGTCTACCTCTGCGACCCGCACGCCCCGTGGCAACGCGGCACCAACGAGAACACCAACGGCCTGCTGCGCCAGTACTTCCCCAAAGGCACCGACTTCGCCACTGTCACCGAAACCGACCTCGACGCCGTCGCCGACGAACTCAACGGCCGCTCGTCGCCGCCGTCGCGCCTGGCAGGCACTCGCCGCTCGTCGGGCGATCGGGCATTTCACGCGAGCCCCGGCGTGGTGGGGATACCGGAACTCCGGCATTGCCCGCACGTTCTCTCAGCATGGCCTTACGGATGTCGTTTGCTGGGCCGGGCCGGGTCGTGTGGCTGGCGTCTGTCGTCGCTGCCGCGACGATGGCGATGGCCGCTGGCCCCGAAGGCTCGCGTGCTGACGTGTGCACAGCTGGTCCGGTGCACCTGAAGGTGCACGGCACCCCTCCCGTCGCCACGACGATCCCGATGATGATCCGCACGGATGACTGCACGCCCGGCGTGACCTACGACGGCTGGCTGTTCGGGTCCGTGCGCGTTGGCGGGCGCCACTACCGCGTGCACTCCGTCACCTTCACCAACCTGGGCACCACGATCCAAGCCGTGACCATCCGGATGCCCGCTCGCAACGTCCGCGCGGCCCGAGCGTACGCGAGGCGCCGTCATCTCCGCTACGCCTACCTCTACCTGACCGCGCGCGAGGTCGAGCACGCAACCACCGCCTTTCCAAACGGCGGCACTTACAAGATCCGGCTCGTTGCATCTGCCAGCGTCCCGTAGAGCGTTCGGTTTGTGGACGCTGGCGGGATGCGGGGTACCGCGCGCGTGGCAGCTGCGATTGGCGTAACGCTACAGAAGCCGGTGGGACGCAGCCGCGAGATCACCTCGGCTCTTTTTGCCATTGCAGCGGGCTTGTGTGGATGAGCGGGCAGGGCCGGTTGGGATCGGTCGGGTCGCAGGGGTTCAGTCGGCTGCTGCGGTCAAGGCCGCGTTCTCCGCGTGCGATGACCTGCAGCGAGCCGCGGGGTGTCAGCGAGAATCCTGACAACGGCACATAGCGGCCCTGCGCGAACTCGAGGCGGTCATAGCGCGGTCCCTCCCGATAGCGGTAACGGTGCGCGCCGGTCGAGCCGTAGCAGCCGCCTGGGTCGGCCTCGCAGGTCACGGCCCAGCCCAGCCACCCGTTGGCGAACGACAGATCTGTGAGCGCATAACCGCCGAGGCCGGTCAGACCGAGTTCGTCGATGACGCGCGTCGCGCGATCGCGGGTGTCGTCAATACGTATCTCGTCAACGCCGTCCTCGTTCCCGGGCCGGCCGGTGACCAGCGCGAGCGTGTGGCCGTGCAGCTCTAGGTGCCGGGCACTGATCTGATCGTCGCGGGATGCCGGCAGCCGCTTGGACGGCCGGCGCGCGGGCCAGTGCAGCCCGCGGGTGTACACGCGGTAGTGGCCGTCGTGCTCTTGCACGAACGCGATCCGGTCGTGCCAGATCGTTGGCGAGGACGCCATATCGGCCGTGTTGGCCCCCGCGATCGGGTGCCCGCGTCGATCACCGACGCGCAGCATCCACAAGTCGCCGTCGCGCTCGTAGACGACGGTCGGCAGACCGTCGGGTCCAGGCCCGATGTCAGCGTCCAGCGGCCGGCCGGGAGCCGGTGCGATGGGCAGCCTGCGACTGCGCCCATCAAGCGCGACGAGCCGCAGCGAGAAGCTGTCAGAGCTCGCGTCATACGGACTGACGATCGCTTCGCCGGCCCACTGGCGCACCGACGAGGCATCGGAGATCCGCCCGATCGTCCTGACCTGCTGCGCACTCGCAGAAGTCGCCGCCGTCATAACGAGAAGCGACACCAGCAAAGCGACCGCAGGTCCACGCACAACCCGTCCAACGTTCCGCAGGCGCTAAAGACGCGGAGCAGGGGCCAGCAGAGTGCCGGTGCCGCTCCCTATGAGGACCGGCTTGCGGGTCGCCTGCGGTCT
This sequence comes from Solirubrobacteraceae bacterium, assembly GCA_034665465.1. Lineage (GTDB taxonomy): Bacteria > Actinomycetota > Thermoleophilia > Solirubrobacterales > Solirubrobacteraceae > CADCVQ01. The sequence continues at coordinate 1,697 of JAXDFS010000404.1, read as the reverse complement.
GCCGGCAATGCGTGAGCACTTGGCGCTCGCGGTACGTTCGCCTCGTGATCGGGGATCTCGTCGCTGAACTTCTGGGATCGTTGATCGGAGCGATTCCCGACGGTCCGCCATGGCTGCGGCTGCTCGTTGTGCTGGTTTACGTCCTCGTCATCGCGGGCTGTTTCGTGGGCCTGGTCATCGTGGTGCTCTCGGCCCTGAGTTAGCGCACGGCGGCAGCGCATCAGCATCACGCCCCATGCGCATGGCGAGACGGCGCCGCGCACCATTCGACACGCCATCCCGCGGGCCGTTGGATTGTCGAGCGGTTGGACACAGGGCCGAATGGATTGGTGATCCGCTCCACGCAGCCCGGAGACGATGGCTGACCGCGATCGTCGGTCCCGAAGCTATGCGACGCTCGGCCTCCGGCCGCCAGCATCGGGGGCGAGTCGGCATGAGCGGAGACTCTTTGTCCGCGACCTGAACGCGCGAGCGGCATTCGTTGGGGCAGCGCTTCTCCTGATAGCCCTGATAGCCCACGCCACCACCTGGCTCGTCCTGGTCTGCGGTCTCGCCGTGATCATCCCGCTACTCGACGCTGCCTGGTTGACAGCGACGCTCCGCCGCGACCGACCACCGGGTTCGTAAGCACCACTGCGTCCGCTGGCAGCGGCTGAAGCGAACGTTCGCCCGCCGCCGCGTCCTCACATCACGGTCAGCTGGAAGCGGGAGCGCTGATGGCGGGTAAGACATGTCGCGCATGACCATCACCGATGACCAGTTCGGGCGTCTGCTTCGAGACTCGGCCGTTCCGTGGTCGGTCAACCTCTCCACGGGGGGTGACCGACTCATCTCCGTAGCCGAGTGGCTGGCGTTCGCCCAGTCGAAGCTCGCTGACGACATTGCCGACGCCGCCCTGGAAGCCGCGACCGATGCGTACCTCTTCCGGATCGGCGGCGAGAAGCTCCAAGAGGCGCACGTGTTCAACTGGTTGAGACGGCTGGCGGGTCGGGATGAGTTGCCCGCCGGCTGGACGTACTCAGTGCCAGCAGCGTTCTTCGGCGACGAGAATTTTGGTCTAGCGGATCAGCTTCGGACGGCGATCACCGCACGGCAGACACCCGGCAATGCGTAGCCGTGGGGTGGCTGGCGCGAGAGCGCGGCCGCCCCGCTGCCCCGCCAATCTGCTGGCTGCTTTCTGGGTTGCGGGCATGCTGTGGTTATGCGCAGCGGAGATCTTCGACCGTCGCGATGGCTGATCAGTGCATCCTCGCGGCCATCGCTGGCGGTTCGGCTGGTGTTCTTCATCGTCGGTCTGGTCATTCTCGGAGCGACGTTCGCAGCCACCAAGTCGGAGGGACTGCAGATCTTGGCGATGGCAGCGCTGATCTTCGTCGGGCTGCCGGCGCTCGGCCGCCGCTTCGGCGGCCCCGACGAGTACATCGAAGCCGCTCGGGGGCGGAACATGCCGTTGAGCGTGTTCGCCCTCTCGCTGGCGTTCCTCTTCCCGTTCGCCGTCTTGGTGTTCCTCGTTCTCCCGGACCTGGGGCTTGGATTCTGGTTTTGGTGGTGGGCGCTCACGTGGCCGTGGGGTGTCAACAGGAACCGAAAAGTGCGCCAGGATCAGGAAGCCAATAGTGCTCCACCCGCGTGCTGGTGTTCCGCGGTTCAGGCGGAGCCGCGTAGCGGCGGAGGCTGAATCGCGGGCGCGGTCCCGG
>JAXDFS010000403.1:0-9050 GCA_034665465.1 Solirubrobacteraceae bacterium | reverse complement strand
TGCGCGACCGGCTGGGGATCAAGCCGCTGTACCTCACCGAGGTCGACGGCGCGCTGCGCTTCGCCTCGACGCTTCCCGCGCTGCTGGCGGCGGGCGTCGAGAACACGGAGATCGACCCCGTTGCGCTGCACCACTACCTCTCGTGGCACGCCGTCGTCCCGGCCCCGCGAACGATCCTCGCCGGCGTGCGCAAGCTGGCGCCGGCGACGATCATGGTCGTCGAGCCCGACGGCCGCCGCCGCGAGCGCCGCTACTGGGAGCCGCCGTACACCCGCGCCGCGGGCGACCCTGGCATGGGACCCGAGGAGTGGCGCGACGCGGTGCTCGGCGCCCTGCGGACCGCGGTCAGCCGCCGGATGGTCGCCGACGTGCCGGTCGGCGTGCTGCTTTCCGGCGGCCTGGACTCGAGCCTCATCGTCGCCCTGCTCGCAGACGAGGGGCAGACGGGCCTGGCCACCTTCTCGATCGGCTTCGAGTCCGTCGGCGGCCGCGACGGCGACGAGTTCGCCTACTCCGACCTCATCGCCGCGCGCTTCGGCACCGACCACACGCGCTTTCTCGTCGGCGGCGACGACCTGCTCGCCGCGCTGCCGGGCGCGATCGCGGCGATGAGCGAGCCGATGATGTCCCACGACGTCGTCGCGTTCTACCTGCTCTCCAAGGAGGTCTCGCGCACGCGCAAGGTCGTGCAGTCCGGCCAGGGCGCCGACGAGGTCTTCGCGGGCTACTCGTGGTACCCGCCGCTGGCGACCGCTCGCGGGACCGGGGCCGACACCTACGCGAGCGAGTTCTTCGACCGCACGCACGAGCAGATGGGAGGGCTGCTCGAGCGCTCGCACATGGCAGCCACGGACGTCAGCCGGGCGTTCGTGAGCGCGCACTTCGACCGGCCGGAGGCCGACACGCCGCTGGACCGCGCGCTGCGCCTGGACACCGAGATCATGCTCGTCGACGACCCCGTCAAGCGCGTCGACAACATGACGATGGCGTGGGGCCTGGAGGCGCGAACGCCGTTTCTCGACCACGAGCTCGTGGAGCTCGCCGCGACGTGTCCGCCGGAGCTCAAGCTCGCGCAGGGCGGCAAGGGCGTGCTCAAGGAGGCGGCCCGCGGCCTGGTGCCCGACGAGGTCATCGACCGCCGCAAGGGCTACTTCCCCGTTCCGGCGCTCAAGCACCTCGAGGGCGCGGCGCTCGAGCTCGTCGCCGACGCCCTGACGTCGTCAAGCGCGCGCGACCGCGGGCTGTTCCGGAGCTCCTGCGTCGACACGCTGCTTGCGCGGCCCAACGACAACCTCACTGCGATCGGCGGTTCGAAGATCTGGCAGATCGGGGTATTGGAGATGTGGCTGCAGACTCATGGCATCTGATCCTTCGACACCATCCCCCCCGGGCTACCGCGACGGCTACGACGAGGCGTGGGCCGCCCCCCGGGTCCCGCGGCCCGACTACACCGACGTCCTCGGCGCGCTCGCGCGCTTTCACCGGCCCGCGCTGCGCGCCCGCATCCGCCTGCATCTCTCGCGCGGCGGCGTGATGTTCGGGTCCGGCGACGACGCCACGCCGTTCGTCGTGGACCCGGTCCCGCGCGTCATCACGGCAGCCGAGTGGGAGGTCCTCGCGCCGGGCCTGGCCCAGCGCGTGCGCGCGCTCGAGGCATTCGTGCACGACGTCTACGGCGAGCGCCGGATCGTGTCGGCGGGCGTGCTGCCCGAGGAGACGATCGACGGCGCCGCGGGCTTCGAGCCCGACCTGCGCGGCAGGCTGCCCGAGGGCCCGCCGGCGATCGGGGTCGCCGGCCTGGACGTCGTGCGCGACCGCGACGGCAGCTTTCTCGTGCTCGAGGACAACCTGCGCACGCCGTCGGGGTTCGCCTACGCGGCGGCGGCGCGCAGCGCGATCGCGCACGAGCCGCTGCCCGCGGCCGACAGCCTGCGCCCGTTCCCCGACGAGGCCTTCGCCGCGCTCGCCGGCACGCTGCGGGCGGTCGTGCCGGCCGGCGGAGATCCCGCCACCGCGGCCGTCCTGACCGATGGCGACATGAGCAGCGCCCTCTACGAGCACGCCCAGGTGGCCCGCCGGCTCGGCGTCGCCCTGGTGACGATCGCCGACCTCGAGGTGCACGACGGCAGGCTCGTCCGTCGCGGCAGGCGGGGGCGGCGCGTGCCGGTCGACGTCCTCTACCGGCGCTCCAACGAGGACCGGATGCGCGGCGAGGACGGTCGCCCGACCCGTGTCGCGGAGCTGCTCGCCGGGCCGTGGCTCGACGGCCGCCTGGGCCTCGTCAACGCCTTCGGCACCGGCGTCGCCGACGACAAGGCGGTCCACGCCTACGTCGAGGACATGATCGGCTTCTACCTCGGCGAGGAGCCGCTGCTGGCCTCGGTCCAGACGCTGGACCTGGCCAACGAGGAGCACCGCGACGAGGCGCTCGCGGACATCCGGCAGTTCGTCGTCAAGCCGCGCCACGGCCAGGGCGGCGACGGCGTCGTCATCTGCGCGCACGCCGACGAGGAGGACGTCGCGCGGACGGTCGAGGAGATCGGGCGCGCACCCGAGCGCTATGTCGCGCAGCGCACGATCGCGCTGTCGCGGCACCCGACGATGATGGACGACGGCTCGCTCGCGCCGCGTCACATCGATCTGCGGCCGTTCGCCTTCGCCACGCGCGACGCGATCGCGATCCCGGCCGGCGGGCTGACGCGTGTCGCGCTGCAGGAGGGCGCGCTCGTCGTGAACTCCTCGCAGGACGGCGGCGGCAAGGACACCTGGGTGCTGAGCTGAGCTACGGCGTCGTCGTGGTGCCCTTCGTGGCGCCCGCCGCCTGCTCGTAGTGCACGTTGCCGCGGTCGTCCTTCTGGGTGACGCGGAAGGGGTACTTGTCGCCGCGGGCGAGCGTCGCGATGCAGTTGAACCGCTTGCCCTTCTCGCGCCTGATGCCGGTCGGGCAGACGACGATCGACATGCGATGGCTCTGCTCGGCGACGCTGACCTCGATCGCCTTCTCGACGCGGGTCGGGTCGATCGTGGTCGTCTTCGGGTCGTTCGCGGACGAGCTGCTTCCGCAGCCGGCGACCACCGTGACCGCCGCCATGGCGCCGGCGAGCCGGGCGGTCGCGCGCACCCGCATCACGGCGTCGCCGCGATCGCGTCCAGCGACACCCCCGCGAGGACGACGTCCGACGCCGTCGCGAGCCCGGTCTGACTGCTCGTGCACGAGAGCTCCAGCGGGGAACCCGTCGCCGTGAACACCCCGAGCTGGATCGAGGCGCGCCCGGTCAGCGGCGCCGCCGCACCCCCGACGGTCACGGAGTCCGAGCCCACGACGAGGGTGCCGTCGCTCAACGTGCAGGAGACGATCGTCGCGGTGAGCGCATCGCCGGTGATCGTCGCCGACGCGCCGCCGAGGTAGGCGCCCGCCGCCGGGGTCGAGGATGCGAGCGAGGTCGCGGTCGCCGGCAGCGCGACGGCGGCCGCCGCCGACGTGCGAAAGCCCGTCACGGGTCCCGCGGGGCCGGGGTCGCCGGGGAGGCCCTGCGGGCCAGTGGCTCCGTCGGCGCCGGCCGCGCCTGGCAGGCCGTCGGCACCGGCCGCGCCGGCGGGGCCCGCCGGTCCTGGCAGGCCGTCGGCGCCGGCCGGGCCCGCCGGTCCTGGCAGGCCGTCAGCGCCGGGCAGGCCCTGCGGTCCGGCGGAGCCGGGATCGCCCGCCACGCCCGGCAGACCTGCGGCGCCGGGCTCGCCCGGCAGGCCCTGCGGGCCGGGCAGGCCGGCATCGCCACGAAGACCGGGAAGCCCCAGGAGGCCGATCGGGCCGACGGGACCGGCGGCACCCTCGGCGCCCGGGAGCCCGTTCAGGCCCGGAGAGCCGGGCAGGCCGTCGATTCCCTGGACGCCCTTGGCGCCGGCGGGCCCCTCGGCGCCGCGCGGCCCCGCGTCGCCGCTGATGCCGTGCAGGCCCGGCTCGCCCCGATCGCCCTGCTCTCCCTGCTGGCCCTGCTCGCCCTGCCTGCCCTGCGCGCCGGTCGCCCCGGGCGCGCCGGGCGATCCCGCCGCGCCTTTGGGACCCTGCGGGCCGGAGTCGCCCTGCACGCCGTCCAGGCCTGCAGCGCCCGCCGCGCCGGCCGCGCCGCCGACGCGCCGCGCGGCCGCCGGACCGCGGCCGCCGGTGTCGCCCCTGACGCTGGCGACGTCCCTGGGACGCGTCCCGCCGGTGCCGTCGGCGTCGCGCGCCAGGCCGTGCCCGTTCCACGCGATGAAGGACTCCGCCGCGCGGCAGGCGGCGGGGCCGGCAACCGAGCGGAACGTGGTCGCGGTGTAGCACGCGCGTCGCTGGGCGGACGCGGCCGACGCCGCGGCCGGAACGATCGCGAGCGTCGACGCGATGCAACCCAGCGTGGTCAGACAGCCAGCGGACCGGCGCAGCACGAAACGACCCCCAGAGAGAGAAAGCGATCAGGCCTCACCAGCATCCGGTGACTCCCCCGAGCCTCCCCCGTCCGATGCGGTGGCGCCATTCTGTTCCTCCGGGCCGCGCGAGACAACCCGCTCTGCGGGTCCGTGCACATATCCTGCGCGACCCCGAAAGCGCGCCGTCAGATCCTGGCCCGCGCCGCGAGCAGGCTCCGCAGCGCGGCCGCCAGCGAGCGCTCGTCGGCCCCCTGCAGCACGCCGTCGCGGACGACGACGCGCCCGCCCGCGACGACGTGGCGCGGGCGCCGTCCGGGGGACGCCCACAGCAGGCCCGCGAGCGGGTCGGCGACACCGGCGTCGGCCGCAGAGCCGAGGTCGTAGATCGCGAGGTCGGCGGCCGCGCCGGGCTCGAGCACGGCGCCGGCCGTGGCCATCCGCAGCGTCTCGAGCGCCGTGAGCGGGCGCCCGGCGAGCGGGGCGACCTGCAGCGCCAGGCGCGCGTCGGCGAGCAGATGCCCGGCGTCGTTGCTCGCGCCGCCACTGGTTCCGAGGCCGACGTTCACGCCGGCATCCAGCAGTGCCGCGACGGGCGCGAGGCCCCACCCCATCGGCAGGTCGCAGCCGGGCGCGTGCGTCGCGCCTGCGCCCGAGGCCGCGAACGCCGCGACCTCCTCGTCGCCGATCTCGCACAGGTGCGCGACCGTCACCCCGGGCTCCAGCCAGCCCCACTCGGCGAGCAGCTCCAGCGGGCGCCGGCCGTGGCGCGCCGCCGCCACCTCCACGTCGACCTGCTCGTTGGCCTGCGTGCGGCGCGCCAGCCCGTGGCGCAGGGCGACCTCGCGCAGCGCCGCGAACGTCGCCTGGCCGTCGCTGTGGACGCCCGCTGGGCCGACGGCGAGCGTCAGCATGCCGTCCTCGCCTCGCCCGCCGAGCTCGGACACCAGCGCCTCCACGGCGCTCGCGGCCGCGTCGGGATCCGCTCCGCTGCAGCCGCGCACGAAGACCAGGCGCGCGCCGAGCCCCGCGGCAGCGTCCGCGACCGCGACCGCCATGCCGAGGTGATCGGCGCCGGGCGGCCAGGTGAGGTGGTGGTCGGCCACCGTCGTCACGCCGCAGAGCAGGCTCTCGGCCAGGCCGACCGCGGCCGCCGCGGCGCAGAGCTCCGTATCGACGCCGGTCGCCGCGTAGGCGGCGTTCATCGTGGCAAGCCACTGGCGCATCCGCACCCCGCGCGTGCCTGGCAGCGTCCGGAAGGCGGTCTGCAGCAGGTGGTGATGGGCGTTGACGAGACCGGGGACGACGATGCAGCCGGACGCGTCGAGGCGCTCGGCCGCGGGCGCGGCGCGGAGGTCGCGGCCGACGCCCGTGATCGCGCGCTCGCACAGCAGGTCGGCGCCCTCGAGCAGGCGCTCGCCCGTCCAGACGAGCTGCGCCCCGGCGACCAGCAGCTGCCACGCGGGCGGGGTCCCGCCGCTCTCAGTCATCCCCACGGCCCTTCGCCACGCGCGCCGCAGGGGCGACAATCGCCCGATGCCCACCAGCCGCCGCATCGCCGACCTCGCCGCGCCGGACGTGGCACGGCTGCTCGGCGAGCGATCGGTGCTCGTGCAGCCGGTCGGCGCCGTCGAGCAGCACGGCCCGCACCTGCCCCTGTCGACCGACCTGGTGATCGCCCAGGAGATGGCCGAGCGCGTCGTCGCGCGGCGCGGGGAGGAGCTCGACCTGTGGCTGCTGCCCGCGCTGGCCTACACGAAGAGCGACGAGCATGCCTGGGCGCCGGGCACGATCGCCCTTCGCGCGCAGACGCTGCTCGCGGTGCTCGACGACATCGGCCGGTCGCTCGCGACGCTTCCGGCCAATCGCCTGGCCTTCCTCAACGGCCACGGCGGCAACACCGCGCTGCTGGCCGTCGCCAACCGCGAGCTGCGCCGCGCCCATGGGCTCATGACCTTTTTGCTGCACCCGCGCCTGCCGCGCGACTCCGGCGGCGGCGCCGGCGAGGATCCCGCGGAACTCGGCATGGGCGTGCATGCCGGTCGCGACGAGACGTCGATCATGCTGCACCTGCGCCCGGAGCTGGTCGACATGACGAAGGCCGCGCGCGCGGTTCCCGAGCAGCTCGCGGGCAACCAGCACGTCACGTTCGGCGGCAGCGTCGCCTTCGGCTGGTGCAGCGACGACCTGCACCCCAGCGGCGTCATCGGCGACCCCACGCTCGCCGGCGCCGAGCTCGGCGCGCAGCTCGTCGAGCAGATGGTGGCGCAGCTCGGCGACGAGCTGGCGGAGGTCGCCGCCTTCGAGTTCCCCTCCGGCTGAGCGCCGGCTCACCGCGTCAGCGTCAGCGTGATGAGGCCCCAGGCCGGGAACGCCGCCGTGTAGGCCTTCGGGTCGCCCGGGTCGGCATCGCCGCGGTGCACCGGGTCATGCGTGTGGTTCTCGGCGCGGAACGAGATCTCCGCGAGCGCCGGGAAGCGCGCGAGCAGGACCTGTCCCAGCTCGTGGACGAGGTGCTGGATCGACTCGCTGACGAAGTCGTCGAAGACGGCGAGCAGCGCCTCGCGGACCGCCTCGGGCGCGACGTGATCGGCCGGATCGGCGCAGCGCCAGTGGACGTCGAGGTGCACGAACAGGGGCCGGTCGCCGCGCTCGGGCAGCGTGGTGGCGTCGTCGCGGGCGAAGCGGGTGAACGCCGACCCGGTCGTCTTGAGCAGCCGCAGCCCGGCGACGCCCCCGCGCCGGTGGACCACCCGCACGCCCTCGCCGCCGGGCGCGAGCTCGAGCTCGGCGACCGCGTGGTCGCCGTCGTGCAGCGAATACAGCCGCTCGCCCACCGCGGCGAACGGCAGCCTGCGCGCCCACAGCCGCAGGCCCTCCATCTCCGGATAGCTGCCGAGGAAGTGCGCGCCGAGGTGCTCGAGCAGCCCGTCCAGCGTGTCTCCGTCGTAGGCCAGCGTCTGCTGCAGGATCACGTTCTTCATCGTGTCCGTCGCCACGACGCGCGAGTTGTCGCCCTCGGTGTAGGCCGCGAGGAACCCCTGCCCCAGCACCTCCATGCTCACGACGGCGGCGAACAGCTCGGTCCCGCGCACGCGGTGCACCGGGACCTCGAGCTTGCCGTAGCTGATGTGCGCGCCGGTCACGTCACGAGCTCGGCCAGCCGCAGCCGGGCGATCTTCGCGATCTCCGTGAGCGCTGCGTCCTCCTCCGTGGCGGGATCGCGGGCGACGCGCTCGCGGGCGGCGGCGAGGATCGTCGCCGCCGTGTGCTCGCGGGCGCAGATGACGAACGGAAAGCCGAAGCGTGTGCGGTAGGCGGCGTTCAGCTCGCGCAGCTGCGCGAGCTCGTCGCCGGCGAGCGCGCCGAGGCCGGCCGCACGCTGCTCGCTCGCAGCGGCCGGGCCGAGGGCGCCCGACCCGGCGAGGTCGGGATGCGCCCTGATGAGCTGCAGGCGCCGCTCCGGGGCGGCCCGCCTCATGACCGACACCATCCCGGCGTGCAGCGCGCCGACGTCGGCGAACGGGCCTGCTGCCCAGGCCTCGTGCGCGACCCACGGGGCGTCCTCGACGACGGCTCCGAGATGGCGGACGAACGCGATGCGGTCCATCGCTGCCACCGTGGCGAACGGCACGGCGCCGGGTGCCGGCGGCGGGCCGGGCGGTCGTGTCGAGGTCGCTGGCATGCCCTGGCGCCGACTCTAGAGGCGGTCCGGCGCGCGTCGCCTTCGCTCGCGGGCCAGAGTTCGCGGTCGATCTTTGGCCATCGGGTCAATGTCGCGGCCGTGCGTCGCGCCTAGGTTTGCACGGTGCCAACCTCCGCGCCCGTGTGACGTGACGCCGGCCGTCCTGCGGCCGCGGACGCTGCACGCGGCACTCCGGGCGCGCGCCGCGGATCCCGCGGCGGTCGTCGTGGCCGGTGGTACGGCCGTGATGGTGCAGCTCAACGCGGGCGCGCGGCCCGCAACGCTGATCGACCTCTCGCTGGTCGAGGAGCTGCGCGCGATCGGCCGCGACGGCGCGGCCGTGCGGATCGGCGCGGCGGTGACCTACACGCGCGTCATCGAGGAGCTCGCCGGGCCGCTGCCCGGCCTCGCCGCCGCATCGCGCACGATCGCCGGGCGCCAGGTGCGAAACCGCGCGACGCCGGCCGGCGCGCTGGTCCTGGGCGACCCGTCGGGCGACGCGCTGGCGGCACTCGTCGCCGCCGACGCGCGCCTCGAGCTCGCCGCCCTGGGCAGGGAAGCGCGCAGCGTCCGCGTGCACGACTTCATCAGCGGCCCGGGCAGCACCCTCCTGGCGCCCGACGAGCTCGTGGTGGCGCTGGTCGTGCCGGTCGCACCGGGACCCGTCGCCTACGCGAAGGCCGGTGCGCGCAACGCCATGGCGCGCGCGGTGTGCGGCGTGGCGGCTGCGCTGGACCCCGGCCGGCGGATGGCGGCGATCGCCGTCGTCGGCGCCGGGCCGCGGCCGGTGCGCGCGCGGGGCGCCGAGCAGCTGTTCGCAGCGCAGGCGCCATGGGCCGAGCCGGGCGCGCCGCTGGAGCCGGGCTGGCTGGCCGAGATCGGCGAGCGCATCGCCGGGGCAGTCGAGGGCCTCGCCGACGCCCGCGGCTCGGCGGCCTACCGCAGGCAGCTCGCCGCCGTGCTC
>JAXDFS010000402.1:0-6322 GCA_034665465.1 Solirubrobacteraceae bacterium | reverse complement strand
CCCGATCCGCTCGGCCAGGTGCTGGTCATCCTCATGCTGGCGACCCTGACCTCGGCGATCATCGAGGGGCCCAGCCTGGGCTGGGGCTCGCCGGGGATCGTCGCCCTGGCGGTCACGGCGGGCGTCTCGCTCGTGGCGCTCGTGCGCTACGAGCTGCGCAGGGTCGACCCGCTGATCGAGCCGCGCTTCTTCGCCAGCCGGCCGTTCGCCGCGGCGACGATCATCGCGGTCGCGGCGTTTACGGCGTTCGGAGGCTTCCTCTTTCTCAACACGCTCTACCTGCAGGACGTGCGGGGCCTGTCGGCGGCGAGCGCCGGCCTGTGCACGCTGCCGATGGCAGCGATGACGCTGTTGTGCAGCCCCATCTCCGGCCGCGTCGTCGGGGCCCGCGGGGTACGCGGCCCGCTGGTGGTCGGCGGCCTGGGGCTGGGGCTGGGCAGCCTGATGCTCGTGTCGCTGAGCGCCGAAACCTCCCTCGAATGGGTGCTGTCGGCGTACTTCGTCTTCGGGCTGGGCTTCGGCGCGCTGAACCCGCCGATCACGAATGCGGCCGTGTCCGGCATGCCGCCGAGCCAGGCCGGCGTGGCCGCGGCCGTGGCCACGACGAGCCGCCAGGTCGGGCTGACCCTCGGCGTCGCGGTCGTGGGCGCGATCGCCATCGCCCGCGTGGACGGCTCGCTGCACGACGATCTCGCGCATGCCAGCCACGCGGCGTGGTGGCTCATCGCGGCGATCGGCGCCGCGATCGTGGCGCTGGGCCTGGCCGCGAGCACGGCGGCGGCTGACGCCAGCGCCGAGCGGACCGCCGTGCGGCTACAGGAGGTGTGATGGCCGGCGCGGCCCCGGACGCGGATCTCGCCCGTCGCGCCTGGCGCGCGATGTCGGACGTCGTGCTCGACCACGACCGCAAGGTCGCGGTCTCCGAGGCGCTCGGCATGAGCTTCGCCCGCGTGCGCGCCCTGCGCCGCCTGGCCGGGCAGCCGCACACGCTGCGCGCGCTCGCAGATCGGCTCGCGGCCGATCCGCCCTACGTGACGCTGATCGTCGACGACCTCGAGCAGCGCGGGCTGGTGCGGCGCACGCCGCATCCCGAGGACCGCCGCTCCAAGCTCGTCGCGCTGACGGCAGCCGGCCGCCAGGCCGCCGCGCGCGCCGACGCGATCCTGGACGAGCCGCCGGCCGCGCTGCGCGACGTGCCCGCCGAGGACCTCGCCGCCCTGCTGCGCGTGCTCGACCGCCTGGCCCGGTAGCGCGAATGCCCGGATTCCCGAGCGGCTGGAAAATCCGGGCGATGGAGCTAGGGGGACTCGAACCCCCGACCTCCTGGGTGCGATCCAGGCGCTCTCCCAACTGAGCTATAGCCCCGAGGAGGGGACAGTGTAGCCGTGCTCCGGCGATGTCAGGCCTACGGGAACGACCCGATCGCGCCGATACGCTGACCACACGTGAGCTTTCGCAATCGCCTGGCGCTGTTCTTCGTCCTGATCGTCATCGTCCCGATGCTGGCTGTGACGTTCCTGCTGTTCCGCCTCATCGCCCAGAGCGAGAACGGCAAGTCCAATGCCGCGCTCGCGGCGCAGCACGACGTCGCCCAGCGGCTGTTTCGCGAGGAGCGCGACCTCGGCCAGGCGACGATCGCGAACCTCGTCGCCAAGGACCGCGTCTTCGTCTCGTCACTCGAGCTCAACCACCGCCGCCGCGCGACGAAGCGCGCGCTCCAGCTCGAGAAGTCCAGGGGCATCGCGCGCATCGTGCTGGTGCGCAAGGGCCGCATCGTGCTCCAGGCCGGCGATCCGGGCGCGCTAGCTCCGGCGATCAGGCCGATCCAGTCCACCACGGGGCGCAGCCTCGGCGAGCTTCAGGTGTCGATGATCGGCGCCCGCCGGTACGCCGCTCGCGTCAAGGCCATCACCCGCCTCGACGTCGTCGCCCGCGACGGGGGCAAGGTGCTCGCCAGCACGATTCCGGCGCTCGGCACGCGCGCCCTGCCGCTCGACGGCGACCGGATCGGGATCGGCGGCCACGACTACCGCGTCGTCTCGTTCAACGATCCGACGCCGTTCGCGGGCCGCCATGTGCGGGTCTCGCTGCTGCGCGTGGTCTCGGGCACGGGCAGCAAGATCCGCGCCGGACGCATCACGGCGGCCTCGATCCTGCTCGGCTTCTTCCTCATCGCGATCGCCTGTGCCGTGCTCGTGTCGCGCACCCTGCAGCAGCAGATCGCCTCCTTCCTGGCGGCCGCGCGCCGGCTCGGCAGCGGTGACTTCACCGCGAAGGTGCCGATCGTCGGCCGCGACGAGTTCGCCGAGCTCGGCGAGGAGTTCAACAAGATGTCCACCGAGCTCGCCCAGCGCTTGGCCGAGCTCGAGCAGGAGCGCAAACGCGTGCAGGACTCGATGCTGCGCCTCGGCGAGGCAGTGGCCTCCAACCTCGACCGCGACGCGCTGCTCGAGCTGGTCGTCCGCACGGCGGTCGACGGCGTCGGCGCCGACACCGGGCGCGCCTGTGTCCGCGGGCCCGACGGCGTGACGCTGCAGGAGCGCTCGCGCGTGGGAACGATCAACGGCCTCGGCAACGCGCTGGAGTCCGCGGAGTCCGAGGCGCTGCGCGCCGGCGACCCGCGCGAGACCTCGATCGGCTCGATGAACGCGATCGCGCACCCGCTGCGCAGCGCCGGCGGCGGCGACCAGATCGTCGGCGTCGTCTCGATCGGGCGCTCCGGCAAGGCCTTCACGCCCAACGATCGGGAGCTGTTCCGCTACCTCGCAGGGCAGGCATCGCGCTCGATCGAGAACGTGCAGCTGCACGAGACCGCAGCGCGCAAGTCTGTAACCGACGAGCTCACCGGCCTCTCCAACCGTCGCGCGTTCGACGATGCGCTGTCCAGCGAGATCGAGCGCAGCCGGCGCTACGGCGCAAGCGTCGGGCTCGTGCTCATCGACCTCGACAACTTCAAGTCCGTCAACGACACCTACGGCCACCAGCAGGGCGATCTCGTGCTGAGCGAGGTGTCGCGCGTGCTGCGCGAGACCTCGCGCGAGATCGACCACCCGGCGCGCTACGGCGGCGAGGAGCTCGCGGTGGTCGTCCCGGGCACCGATCTCGAGGGCACGTTCAACCTGGCCGAGCGCGTGCGCGAGCGGATCGCCGCCCTGAAGATCGCCCGCGTCGACGGGCAGGGCGCCATCTCGATCACCGCCAGCTGCGGCGTCGCCGCGGTCCCGCAGGCGGGCTCCGACGAGCGCGCGCTGGTGGCCGCCGCCGACGCCGCGCTGTACGAGGCCAAGCGCACTGGCAAGAACAAGTCGGTGCGCGCGAGGTAGGCTGTCGGCGAGATGGGATTGCTGGACGACGCCATCCGCGAGCATCTGGAGCTCAAGCGGCGCCGCGGCGCCGATGCGAGCGAGGTCTCACGGCAGGAGAGCGATGCGCTCGGCCCGGTCCGCCGGTCGCCGGAGGGCGTGCCCGACCTCGCCGCGCTCGGCGATGCGCCGGCCGCCGAGGCCGCCGCCCCGGACTCGCCCGCCGAACCTGCTGCGTGGCCGGAGGAGCAGACCACCGTCCTGCCGGCGGCCCCGAGCGGCGAGCCGCCGCCGATCCCGTCGGCGCCCGACGTGCCGCCGGCGCCACCCGCCGCCTACGAGCCCGCCACGCCCGCAGGCTACGAGCCGCCCGCGGTACCGCCGCCCCGGCCGCCCCTTCCGGCGCCCGCCGCCTACGAGCTGCGCCCGGACTACCGGCCGCCCGAGCCCGAGCCCGACCCGCCCGCGGCTCCAGCGCCCGCCCCCGAGGCGTTGCCCGTCCTCGACGACGAGTTCGACCCGTTCCCGGAGGGCGATGTCTACGAGGAGCCGCCCCCGCCGCCAGCCGAGGAGCGCGGCTCGCTGCTGTCGCGCTTCAAGCGCTCGCGCCGCGAGGCCGCCGACAGGTCCGGCGCGCCCGCCGGCGCGGCTCACGAGCCGCCGACGGCAGAGCCGCCGCCCGCCGCCCATGGGTCCACGCCGGCCACGCGCGCCTACGAGCCGCCGGTCGCGCCGGCCTACGCCCCTCCGCCCTACACGCCCCCGGCCCAGCAGCCCGACACCGTCGCCGCGGGCGAGGAGCCCGAGGGCGAGGACCTGCTCGAGGAGACCCCGGACTTCCTCGAGGAGACGCCGGAGCACGACCGCCTCTGGTTCGAGCAGCGCCCGCCGCGCGATTTCGACTTCGACGGCTAGTGGACGCGTCCGCCAGCATCGCCGGGCCCCCGTGCGACGGCCCCTGACCTGGCTGGACGTCTTCACCTCGACGCCGCTGGCCGGCAACCAGCTCGCCGTGGTCCACGAGGCTGACGGGCTCGACGATGCGACGATGCTCGCCTTCGCGCGCGAGATGGGGCTGTCGGAGACGACCTTCGTCCAGCGCGCCGGCCGGCCCGGTGCGGACTACCGAAATCGCATCTTCACCACCTCCGGCGAGCTGCCCTTCGCGGGCCATCCGTCGCTGGGAACCGCCGTCGCCGTGGCGCACGCCCGCGGCGAGCGCCGTGCGCGCTTCGTGCAGGAGACGGTCGCGGGCCTGCAGCCGATCGAGGTCGAGCTGGACGGCGACCGCGCGACCGCGGCGATGCTCCAGGAGCCGCCGAGCTTCGGCCCCGAACCGCCGCCCGCCGACGTCTTCGCCGCAGCCGGCCTGGACGCGGCCGACTCCCACCCGCGGCTGCCGCCGCAGGTCGTCTCAACCGGCGTCCCCCACCTGCTGGCGCCGGTGCGCGAGGCCGGCGCCCTTGGCCGGGTGGTGCCCAGCCGCGCCGCGCTGCAGGCGCTGCTCGAGCCGCTCGGCGCGACGGTCCTGTACCTCGTCGACGTCGACTCGGCCAGCGGCACGGCGCGGGCGCGCGGCTTCTTCCTGGATCCGATCGGGTTCACCGAGGACCCGGCGACGGGCTCGGCCGCCGGCCCGCTGCTCGCCTACCTGCATGAACGGGCCGGGGCCGTCGAGCTCGTCATCGAGCAGGGCATCGAGATGGGCCGGCCCAGCCGGATCGAGTGTCGCTGGGAGGACGACCGCCCGCGGGTGTCGGGCGGCGTCGTCGTGATCGCCGAGGGCCACGTCTCGCTCTGAGCCGGGACTCGCGAGCGCAACGCCGGGCGAGGACGTAGCCTGCGCCCCGAGTCCTCCCTTTCCCGGCCGTCGCCCTGCCCTCAGCCTCCCCAGATATCGCTGCGCCGGCCCCCGCGCCGATGCGCCTCGGACTTGTCGGCTGCGGCCGGCTGGCCGAGCTCGGCTACGTCCCGGCGGTGCGCGCCGCCGCGGGCGTGGAGATCGTCGCCGTCTGCGATCCCGACCGCGCTCGGCGCGGCCTCGTGGCCGGCAAGCTCGGCGCCTCGGCGCACGCGCGCCTCGGCGAGCTGCTGTCCGCCGGCCGTCTCGACGGACTCCTGGCCTGCACCTCGCCCGAGCATCACCTGGAGATCGCCGCCGCGGCCGCGGCGGCGCAGATCACGGCGCTCGTCGAGATGCCGCCGGCGCCCGACCACGCGGGCGCGCTGGCGCTCATGGCCCTCGCCCCCGCGCCGTGGATCGGCTTCAACCGCCGCTTCGACCAGGGCCTCGAGCTCGCAGGTCGCCTGCCGGCCGGCGACGACCTCGAGCTGCGCATGGTCCTGCATCAGCGCCGCAGGACCCGGCGCCCCGTGGAACGCCAGGAAGAGGCGTTGCTCGACCTCGCCCCGCACCTCATCGACCTCGCGCTGTACCTGACCGGCACGTTGCCGCTCGCCGTGCGCGCGCATGCAGCGCCCGAGCGCGCTGGCATCGAGCTCGCGACCGCGCGCGCCCGCGTGAGCATCGAGTGCGCGACCAACCGCCCGCACCACGAGCTGGTGGAGGTCATCGGCCGCAGTGGCCGGCGCGTGCTGCGCTGCGAGCGCGGCGGGCGCGCCCGCGGCGTCGCCGCGCGCGTGGTGCCAGGAGCCGACCCGCTCGTGCGCTCGCTGACCGCTCAGCTGGAGGCCTACGCCAGCGCGCTGCGCGGCGGCGACCCAGGCCCGCTGGCGACCGCCGGCGAGGGCGCGGCCGTCATGTGCGTGCTCGACGCCGCGCGCCGCTCCGACGCCATCGGCGGCGAGACGGTCGCCGTCGAGGGCGTGACGCTCGCGTCGTAGCGCCACGCGGATGGAGCCAACCGGGATCGAACCGGTGACCTCCTGCTTGCAAAGCGCGTCGCGCGGCGCGCAAAATACGTCCCTTTGCAGGGATAACGTATAAGCCGATGGATCCTACGCTACGCGATCCTGCCCGTATTTGCGCGTTTCGCACGGGGGTTTTGGCCATCGAATGG
>JAXDFS010000401.1:0-4952 GCA_034665465.1 Solirubrobacteraceae bacterium | reverse complement strand
CCTGGTCGGTGAGGTTGGAGGCCATCGAGTTGACGTTCTCCGTGAGGTCGCGCCACGTCCCGCTGACGCCCTTGACCTGCGCCTGGCCGCCGAGCTTGCCGTCCGTGCCGACCTCGCGCGCGACGCGCGTGACCTCGTCGGCGAAGGAGGAGAGCTGGTCGACCATCTCGTTGACCGTCGTGCCGATCGCCGAGAACTCGCCCTTGACCGGCTGGCCCTCGATCGTCAGCGCCATCTTCTGGCTCAGGTCGCCGCGCGCGACCGACTGGATGACGCGCGAGATCTCCGTCGTCGGGCGGACGAGGTCGTCGATCATCGCGTTGATGGACTCGACCTTCTCGTGCCAGGCGCCGTCGACCGTGCCGAGCGAGACGCGCTCGGTCATGCGGCCCTCGCGCCCGATGATCCGGGCCACGCGCGCGAGCTCCTTGGCCATCCGCGCGTTGAGCGCGATGAGCTCGTTCGTGCGCTGCTGGACGTCGCCCATGACGTCGCGCCGGCGGGCGCGCAGGCGCACGGAGAAGTTGCCGTCGCGTGCCTCGGTGAGGACCCGCAGGAGCTCTTCGAGCGCGGGATCCTCGGGCGGCCCGTCGGCACCGCCGGCCTCGGCCTGTGTCGTCGCAACAACCGCTGCCCGCTTGCGTGCGGGCGTCTTCGCGTCAGTCGCCATGCCTCACCCTCAGCTCCGTGGGTTGACCCGCCGACACGGATACCAGGTTTGCCCTCCCGCGTGTGACGGACGGGCCTACGCGTCCGTCAGCGCCGGCCTCAGTAGCGGCCGCCGGCGGACTCGAAGGCGGGCGTCGCGTCGAAGCCGGCGTAGGCGGGAACCGGGACGTGCGCGTGCTCGGGAGCCGGCGCCGGCAGGACGGGCTCGTCGGCGTACTCGTAGTCCGCCGCCGGCGTCCACCACGTCCACTCGCCGGCGAAGAGCAGCGCCGCCGGCAGCATCACGAGGCGCACGAGCGTCGCGTCGATGATCACCGCGATCGCCAGGCCGACGCCGAACTGGCGCAGGCTGGCGACGTCGGCGAGGCCGAAGGCGATGAAGACACCGAGCATGCTGAGCGCCGCGCCGGTGACCACGCGCGCGGTCCGGCTCATGCCGACGTGCAGCGCCTGCTGCTCGTCGCCGCAGCGCAGCCATTCCTCGCGCACGCGGCTGAGGATGAACACCTGGTAGTCGATCGACAGCGCGAAGACGACTCCGAAGATCGCGGTCACCGCGACCGCGTCGATCTCGCCCGGGCCGCCGAACAGCGGGTTGGCGCCCTGGAAGAGCAGGGCGAGCAGGCCGAGGGTCGCGCCGACGGCCAGCAGGTTCAGCACCACGCCGACGATCGGGACGACGATCGAGCGCAGGAGGATCCCGAGCAGCAGTGCGGTGACGAGCGTCAGGACGATGACGATGATCGGCAGGCGCGAGGAGGCGACGCTGTCGTAGTCGTCGAGCAGCGCGGCCGGCCCGCCGACGGCGGAGTCGGCGCCGAGCGACCTGCCGAGCTGCACGGAGGTGTCGCGCAGGCGCTCGTAGAGCGCCTTCGTGCGCGGGTCCGAGGCCGGGTAACGCGGGACGACGACGATGCGCGCGCCCTGGCCGCCGTGGTCGACGTTGACGCCGATCGGCGCGTCCTTGCCGCTCTCCAGCGCGGCGAGCAGGAAGTAGCCGGAGTCGAAGAAGCTCGCGTTCGCGCTCTTGGGCGCGCTGCTGCCGCCGGAGGGCGTGCCGGAGAGGCCCTTGACCGCGCTCGACGCGTCGTGCAAGCCGGTCGCGAGCTGACCGGTGCGCTGCTCGCCGTTGCGCACGCCGCTTGCGAGGCCGTCCACGCCGGCGCGGACCGCGCCGACGGCGCTGCCGATCTTGGCGGCGCCGCCGTCGAGCTGCTGCAGGGCCTTGGCGAGCGAGTCGCTGCCCTGCGTGAGCGCGCCGACCGAACCGCCCAGTGCCCGCACGCGGCGGGTGATCGCCTGTGCGCTGTCGGCGAGATTGCCGACCGCGGTGGCGAGCTGGGCGGCGTCGTGGGTCGGGATCGCGGTGGCGATCCTGCCCGCGTAGTCGGCGTCGGAGCCGATCTGCTGCATCGGCGCGTCGAGCGCCGCGGCGGCGTCGCCGGCGAGGGCGGCGCGCGCCCTGGCGATCGCGTCGCGGGCCCGGATCGCGGCCGCGCTCGTGGGCATGATCGCCCGCTCGCCGGCGGCCAGCACGTCGTCGGCCTGGCGGCGCTGGGTGCGGACGGAGGCCTGCGCGGTGGCGATCGCGCTCTGGCGGCTCTGCAGCCGGCCCTGGAGGGAGTGCGCGCCGCCGGCGATCGCGCCGAGGCCGTTGCTGAGCGTGCGGGCGCCGTCGCGCAGGCTGCGAGCGCCGTTGTCGGCGGCCGCGGAGACGTTGGCGAGGTCGCTGGCTCCGGACTTGGCGGAGGCGAGCTTGGAGGCAAGCTGGCGGGCACCGCTGCCCGCGCCGTTGATGCCGGACTTCAGGGCGCCGACGCCGCTGTCGAGGCCGTGCGTGCCTGCGGCGGCGCGGCTGGCGGCGGCGGCGGCGCTCGAGAGCGAGCTGGCCAGTGAGCCGGCACCGCTGGCGGCGGAGTTGACGCCGGCGCCGAGCTTGCGCAGGCGCCCGCCGTCCTGCGGCTTGCCCTGGCTGGCGGCCAGCGCGCGGCGCCCGCTGGAGCGCAGCTTGGCGGCCGAGCTGGCGATCTCGCCGGGGCCGAGCACGGCGCGTACGGCGGGATCCTTGGCGAGCTTGCGCTGCACCCGCGCGAGCTCGGAGAGGCGGGCCTGCGTGGTGACCGCGCCCTTGCGGGTCACGGCGACGATCTCGAAGGGCTCCGTCCAGCCGGCGCCCATCGACTTGGCGACGGTGTCGTACTGGGCGCGAGCGGCGCTGCTGGAGGGCAGCGACTGCGCGGTGGGCGAGCCCGTCTTCAGGCCGAGGACCGGGATGCAGGCCACGAGCAGCACGGCCGCGGCGACGAGGCCGAGGACCGGCCGGCGCATGGCGGCGCGGGCGAGGCTGGCGCTGATGCCGCCCTCCGAGACGCCCGTCGGGGCGCCGCCGCCGAGGGCGTGGCCGGCGACGACGAGCATGGCTGGCACGACGAGCATCGCCGTGATCGCCGACACGATCGCGACGACGCTGACGCCCAGCGCGGCGGCGAGCAGGCCGGTGCCGGGCGACACCGCGGCGGCGACGGCCATCGCCACGACGATCGCCGCGGCGGCGACGGCGACGGTGCGCGTGGTCGGTGCGGCGGAGCGGCCGACGGCGGCGCGGACGTCGCCGCTGCGCGAGTCGCCGAGCTCCTCACGCACGCGGGAGACGAGCAGCAGGGAGTAGTCGACGGCCAGCGCGAGGCCGACCATGCAGGAGATCGCCAGGGCGAACGCGTCCAGGCGGACGGCCGGCGCGAGCAGCGACAGCAGGCCTGTCGTGGAGGCGATCGTGGCGGCGCCGAAGAGGGCGGGAATCGCCGCGGCGGCAAAGGACTGAAAGACGAGCAGCAGCGCGAGGAACAGCAGGGGGAGGGCGATGAACTCGGCGCGATGGATCGCCGACAGCGACATGCGCGTGCCCTCGGTCGACAGCAGCGGCATGCCGGTGACGGTCGCGCGGACGGGCGCGGAGGTCTGCTTGGCGACGAGGCGCTGGGCGGCCTCGCTGCGGCGCTCGATCTCCTGGCGGTTGCCGGACACCGACAGCAGCAGCAGCGCGCGATCGGAGGACGGGCGCAGCGCGCTGCGCCCGGAGGAGGCGCTCCAAGGGCTGAGGACGCGGACGCCGGGACGCTGCGAGAGCGCGGCGGCGAGCGCCTTGCCCTGCTTCTTGACGTCGCCGCGCGGGCCGCGCAGCAGGATCGGCACGCTGGCGGAGTCGCCGAAGTTGCCGCCGATGAGGGCGCGAGCATGGGCGGACTCCGAGCCCTTGACCTGCAGGCCGCCCGAGGACAGGCGCCCGTCGATGCCGAGGCCGACGACGCCGAGGATGGCGACGACGGCGAGCCATGCCGACAGCACGGCCCAGGGATGGGCGACGGCGAAGCGAGTGGGTGCGGGCGCGGACCGGCCGCTCCCGCCAGAAGGCGGCTGCATGTGACTTCCCCTTGTGGTGATCGTCCCTTCGGCGGCCCTGCGCCGCCGTGTGTCTCACCCATCGGCCGCAAAGGCCGGGACCTTGAGGGTCAGTCGTCCTGCGTGATGAAGGAGATGCGCCCGCTCGTCTCGAGGATCGCCAGGTGCACGCTCTCCAGCGAGCCGAGCTGCTGCTCGCGGGCGGCGGCGCGCAGCTCCTGGACCGTGATGCGCTCGCGCTTGAGGTTGCGCATGATCGGCTTGCCGTCCTCGAGCAGCACGAGCGGCTCGCCCTCCAGCAGCGGGCGCAGCCGGCGGAAGCGGAAGCTCAGGTAGCTCATCGCGACCGTCAGCAGGGCGATGACGGCGATCACCGTGATCGCCCCGGTCATCGAGTAGTCGCTCTGCGTGACGCCCTGCTGGACCAGGTCGCCGATGACCACGAGCAGGATGACGTCGAAGGGCTCCATCGAGTTCAGGTCGCGGCGGCCGACGGCGCGCGTGACGGCGAAGAGGACGAAGAAGATGATGATGGCGCGCGCGACGATGTCCACGGCTGGCTCCTGACTACGGGAGGACGGTGATCGTGTGATCGACGCGGGCCAGCGGCGCCGCCTGGTCGTCGAGCTCGACGGTGGCATCCTGGCGGCCGGTCGTGGTCGGATCGACCTGGAACTGCATGTAGACGACGAGCACGTCGCCGGGGTTGAGCTGGTCGTAGGAGAGCACGAGCCGCGGGCCCCGGCTGGACTCGCCGGCGGGCGACGGCTCGATCGTGTTCATCTGCATGCCGTTGGCGAAGCCGCGCCCGAGGATCAGGCGCGGGAACTTGATCGTGCTCCGGGTGGTGATCGTGATCCGGGCGCGCCCCATCAGTCCCCCGC
>JAXDFS010000400.1:0-10309 GCA_034665465.1 Solirubrobacteraceae bacterium | reverse complement strand
GCCGGGGCGAGCTCCACCGTGCCGCTGGCGCGGTCGCCCTCCCAGGCGACGGTGGTCTCGGGCTCGGCGCGGGTCATGCTGTACGTCTGCTCCATGGCCGGGGTGTTCGCCCGGCGGGCCGCGACTCCTGCCGCCCGGCGTGTTGCAATCAGGCGCCCGGCTTGGTCACCATGAGGAAGATCGCGACGGTGATCAGCAGCGAGGCGAGTCCGCCGAAGCGCGCGAGCTTGATCGCTTGGCCCTCGTACTCGTCGCTCGGCTTGCCGCCGCCGCCGAGGTCTCGCTGGGCGAGCGCCAGGCAGCGCTTCTCGGTCGGCCCGATGATCGCTCCCGCGATGGCGCCGATGACGATCAGGATCGCGAACGTCGCGCTGATCCAGGGGTCGCTCAGCTTCCAGCGATCCGTTGCCAGGTAGATGCCGGCGACGAGGATCACGAGCAGCGCGGGCTGGATCAGGCGCTGTGTCAGAAACGACTGGAAGCGGTGGAGGGCGACGAGGTCTGCGACCCGCGAGCGGCGCGCGTAGGCGTCGAGCAGGGGATACGTGAACACCACGCCGAAGCCGACGACGACGGCAAGGATGTGCACGAAGAGCACGATGTTGTAGAGGTCGATCGTGGCGATGGGCATGCGCGAAGGCTCGCACGCGCGGCGGCGTTTGGCGCCAGGGCGCGCAAGCGCATCGCTAGGCTTGGGCCAGAGCCTCGATGCCGACCATCCGCGTCCTCCACTGCAACACGTCAGCCGACGAGGGCTGGACGGCCGACAGCCCCGACCTGAAGGGCTGGAGCGTCGCGGGCGCGTCCTACGCGGAGACCAGGACGCTCGCCGAGGAGGCCGTCCGCTCGCAGCTGGAGGCGAGCGGCGACGGCGACGGCGCGCAGGTCGCGACCGAGGTCGAGATCACGCACCACATCGCCTGCAGCCGCTGACGCGGCGCCCGCGCGATCAGCGCGGGCGGTAGGCCCCGAAGACGTCCTTCATCGCCGCGCAGACCTCGCCCATCGAGCAGCGGTCCTGCAGCGCCGCGCGGATCGGGTGCATGAGGTTCTCCGGCCCGCGGCAGGCCGTGCGCAGCTCGTCGAGGCGCCGCGCGACGAGCTCCTGATCGCGATGCTCCTTGAAGGCGCGCAGGCGGTCGAGCTGCTCGCGCTCGGTCTCGGGGTCGACGCGCAGGATGTCCTCGATCTCGATCGCGTCCTCCTCGTACTTGTTGACGCCCACGACGATGTCCTGCTTGTTGGAGTAGCGCTCCTGGTAGCCCCACGCGGATTCGTCGATCTCGTTGGTGATGAACTCGATCGCGTTGACCGAGCCGCCGAGCTCGTCGACCTTGGCGATCAGCTCGTACGCGCGCGATTCGATCTCGTCCGTGAGCGACTCGATGGAGTACGACCCCGCGAACGGGTCGACGGTGTCCGTCGCGCCCGACTCGTGGTAGATGATCTGCTGGGTGCGCAGCGCGATCTTCGCGGCGCGCTCGGAGGGCAGCGCGAGCGCCTCGTCGTAGCCGTTGGTGTGCAGCGACTGCGTGCCGCCGCAGACCGCCGCGAAGCCCTGCAGCGCGACGCGCACGACGTTGTTCTGCGGCTGCTGGGCGGTGAGCGTCACGCCGCCGGTCTGGGTGTGAAAGCGCAGCTTCAGCGACTTCTCGCTCTTGGCTCCGAAGCGGTCGCGCATGATGTGCGCCCACATCCGCCGCGCGGCGCGGAACTTCGCGACCTCCTGGAAGACGTTGTTGTGGCCGTTGAAGAAGAACGCCAGGCGGGGCGCGAACTCGTCGACCTCCAGGCCCGCGTCGATCGCGGCCTGCACGTAGGCGATCGCGCTGCACATCGTGAAGGCGACCTCCTGGACCGCGGAGCACCCTTTCTCGCGAAAGTGGTAGCCGGAGATCGAGATCGTGTTCCAGCGCGGGACGTGCTCCTTGCAGTACGCGAAGAGGTCCGTCGTCAGGCGCATCGTGCCCTCGGGCGGGTAGATGAAGTTCCCGCGCGCGATGTACTCCTTGAGCACGTCGTTCTGCGTCGTGCCGCTCAACTCGTCCAGCGGGCAGCCCTGCTCCTCGCCGACGAGCGTGTAGAGCGCGAGCAGTACGGTCGCCGGCGCGTTGATCGTCATCGACGTCGAGATCGCGTTCAGCGGGATGCCGTCGAAGACCGTGCGCATGTCGTCGATCGTGTCGATCGAGACGCCGGTCCGGCCGACCTCGCCGAGGCAGCGCTGGTCGTCGGAGTCCAGGCCCAGCTGGGTCGGCAGGTCGAAGGCCATCGACAGGCCGGTCGAGCCGTGGGCGAGCAGGTACTTGTAGCGCTCGTTTGACTCCTTGGAGGAGGCATAGCCCGCGTACTGGCGCATCGTCCACGGCCGCTTGCGGTACATCTCGGCATGCACGCCGCGCGTGTACGGGAAGCTGCCGGGCTCGCCGAGCTCGAGGTCGGCCGGCAGGTCGTCCTCGGTGTAGAGCTGGTTGACCTCGATGCCGGAGTCGGTGAAGCGCCGCGGGTCGTCCGGGCCGACGATGGGGGCGACGGTGAGTCGTTCTTCGGTGGCCATCGCGCAAGCGTACTTGCGCCGTGGCGGCCGGCGAGGCCGCGCCGGCTCAAAACTCTTACGAAGTGGAGAGCCACGCTTCAGCGCCATGGCGTTGACTGGCGCACCATGACCCCCGACCGCCGCCGCTCCAACTTCCTCGCCGCGCTGTTCGGCGCGCTCGTCGTCGGACTCCCGCTCGGCGGGCTGGCGATCGGCGGCGCGTTCGACTCCAACGACACCGTCGCCGTGGCGCCCGCCCCCGCGCCGGCCAGCGATGCGTCCGCGCCCGCCCCGGCCGCTCCCGCCGAGCCCGCGCGCAGCGCCACCGACGTGTCGGCGCTCTACGAGCGCGTGATCCCCGGCGTCGTCCTGGTCGACGTCCGGTCGGGCTCGGGTGGCGGCACCGGCTCGGGCTTCGTCATCGATCGCGACGGCTACATCCTCACCAACGACCACGTCGTCACCGGCGCCGACAGCGTCCGGGTGCGCTTCGAGAAGGGCGCCCCGATCAGCGCCCGCGTCGTCGGCGTCGACCAGTCGACCGACCTGGCGCTGCTGAAGATCGACCCCGCGGCGCACAAGCTCACGCCGCTGGCGCTCGGGTCCTCCGGCGGGCTGAAGGTCGGCCAGTCGGCGATCGCCATCGGCAGCCCCTACCGCCTGCAGGGCACGCTCACCACCGGCGTGATCTCCGCCCTAGGGCGCTCGATCACTGCTCCCAACAACTTCCCGATCGACAACGTCGTGCAGACCGACGCCGCGATCAACCCCGGCAACTCGGGCGGGCCGCTGCTGGACGCCAGCGGGCGCGTCGTCGGCGTCAACGCCCAGATCGCCACGAACACGGGCGCCAACGACGGCGTCGGCTTCGCGATCCCGATCGACACCGCCAAGCAGGTGCTGCCACAGCTGAAGACCGGCAAGGCGATCAAGCGCCCCTACCTCGGCGTCTCGACGAGCGACCCCGACACGGGCACCGGCGCCATCGTCGAGCGCGTCGTGCCCGGCGGCCCGGCCGCCGACGCCGGCCTGCGCACAGGCGACCGCATCGTCTCCGTGGGCGGCCACGCGATCTCGGCGTCCGCCGACGTCGCCGGCGCGGTGATCGCGAGCAAGCCCGGCGACAGCATCCAGATTCAGGTCAAGCGCGGCGGCGCCGACAAGACGGTCACGGCGAAGCTCGGGACCCGGCCGGACGTGGCGTCGCCGGCGGGGTGAGCCTCGGTTGTGGCCGTTGTGGCGCTCCGTGTGGGCGCTGCCGCGAGGACGCCGGATCCGTGAGCATGTCGATTTGTGCTCGCTATTCGAGCACTTTTCGCCACGCTCGCCGACCACGATCGTCCGGCGGTGCGGCGTCGAGCGGCTCAGTTCTTGCAGCTCGGGTCGGCGAGGACCACGAGGTTGCTCGGCGCCTGGTCCTTGTTGGACGTGATGAAGATGCGGTGTCCGTGGCGGTCGCACTTGGACGCGACGTTGTTGTAGTGGTCGGGCATCGCGTAGACCTCGGCCGGCGTGCGGTCGACCTGGTTGCCGGGCGTCTGGTGCGCGTTCTGGCGTTCGGGCGTGCTGCCGCAGCCGGCGAGCGCGAGGACGGCGAGGACGGCAAGGACAGCGACACAGCGCGGGCGCGGCACCATCGGCGCAGCATGTCAGGGACGTCGGCCGACTCGCCGCCGGCTCCTGCGGACCGCGCCTAGCGCGCGACGACCGTCACGTGAAACGGCGTGCGGAACTCCTCGACGACGCTGAAGCCGCTCAGCATCAGCAGCGTCCGCAGCGCCGATGGCGAGATCCCCCAGTACCACGGGCCGTAGCCGGCGTCGGGGCCGGCGGGTGGCTCGGCGTTGGGGTGCTCGTCGCGGCCCGGGGCGACGATGCAGGTGTTGCGGCGCCCGGGCGTCTCGGCGACGGTCTCGGTCGCGAGCAGCAGCGTGCCCGCGGTGAGCTCGCGCAGGCGCTCGAGCGTCAGGATCGGATGCGGCGCGTGGTAGAGCACGCCCGAGCACCAGACCACGTCGTGGCGCCCGATCGCCGCGACGGTCGCAGGGTCGTGGAGGTCGCCCTGCAGGAAGCGCACCTTGGAGGCGCGCCTTCGTCGCTCGGCGTTGAAGCGCTCGGACGCCGGCATGACGTCGACGCCTGTGACAGCCGCCGCGCCCGCGTCCTCGGCGGCGAAGCACAGCGCGCCGTCGATCGTCCACATGCAGCCGACGTCGACGAACGAGCGCCCGCTGACGTGGCGGGCGATCAGCTCCTCGCGCGGAGGCGTCGCCGAGCCGAGGCGAGCCCGCAGGCGCGCGACGGCGGTGAGTGAGCGGCCGAGCACGGTCGCGAGTATGAAGCGCGCGGCGCGACCCGGGGGCGCGCCGGCGACGAGCCTCAGACCGCGCCGCCGGCGACGGGCGGCGCGGTCGGGTCCGGGCCCGAGTCGGCCGGCGCCTCGCGGACGAGGTACTCCTCGGCGAGCAGCGGGTTGTCCTTGGCGCGCTGGACGACCTTGAGCAGGTCGGACATCGACGCGACCTCCTCGACCTGCTCCTTGATGAACCACTGCATGAACTGCTCGCTCGTGTAGTCGTTCTCCTCGCGGGCGATGGCGGCCAGCCCGTTGATCTGCGAGCTCACGCGCCGCTCCTGCTCGAGCGCGAGCGCCACCGGCTCGACCACGTCGGCGAAGGCGGTCTGCGGCCCGTCGACCCCCGGCACCGGCGCCTCCACCCCGGCGTCCAGCAGGTACTGGATCATCATCAGCGCGTGGTTGCGCTCCTCGAGCGCCTGCGCGTAGAAGAAGGCGGCCAGCCGCGGCAGCGTCTCGTCGTCGTAGTAGACGGCGATGGCGAGGTATTGCTGCGACGCGGCGAACTCGTGGCCGACCTGCTCGTTGAGCAGGTCGACGAAGGCTTCGGCTGGCATGGCGCGCGCTACTGTACCGCGCAGGCACGTCTGATGAAGCTTCTGATCAAACCAAAGAAGACGTGCTGCAAGAGCAATCCTCGCTGCAAGCGCTGCCCGGTGGTCGCCAAGCGGCTCGTCAAGCAGGGCCTCGCCGAACGCCGCTCCGACGGCCTCGTGCTGATCTCGGTGGGCGTCAAGAAGAAGCAGCTGCGGGCCGCGCGCAAGCGATAGCCCGATAGCATCGAACGATGCCCACCTGCATCGTCACCGGTGGCGCCGGCTTCCTCGGCTCGCACCTGTGCGACGAACTGCTGCGCCGCGGCCACCACGTCATCTGCGTCGACAACCTCGAGACCGGGTCGCTACGCAACATCGAGCACATCCGCTCGCCCGACTTCGAATTCCTCCAGCTCGACATCGTGCAGCCGTACTTCGTCGAGCGGCCGGTGGACTTCGTCTACCACCTCGCGTCGCCGGCGTCGCCGATCGACTACCTGCGCCTGCCGCTGCACACGCTGAAGGTCGGCTCCTACGGCACGCACCACACGCTCGGGCTCGCCAAGAAGCACCGCGCGCGCTTCCTGCTGGCGTCCACGAGCGAGGTCTACGGCGACCCCCAGGTCCATCCGCAGAAGGAGACCTACTGGGGCCACGTCAACCCGATCGGCCCGCGCGGCGTCTACGACGAGGCCAAGCGCTACGCCGAGGCGCTGACGATGGCCTATCACCGCCAGCAGGGCGTCGACACCGCGATCATCCGCATCTTCAACACCTACGGCCCGCGCATGCGCCCGCACGACGGGCGCGCGATCCCGACCTTCATGCGCCAGGCGCTGCAGAACCGCCCGATCACGGTCTTCGGCGACGGCAGCCAGACGCGCTCGTTCTGCTACGTCGACGACCTCATCCGCGGCATGATCGCGCTGGCCGAGTCCGGGCAGCAGGGGCCGATCAACGTGGGCAACCCGAACGAGTTCACGCTGCTGGCACTCGCCGAGGCCGTCATCGAGGTCACCGGATCGAGCTCGGAGATCGTCTACGAGGCGCTGCCGACCGACGACCCCCAGGTGCGCCAGCCGGACATCACGCTCGCGCGCCAGCTGCTGGGCTGGGAGCCGGAGATCGAGCTGCGCCAGGGGCTCGCCCGCACACTCGACGAGTCGGGCGCCGACGTGCTCATGGGGAGCGGATCGGCCTGACGCCGGGCGCAGGACTCATGTCCCGCTCGACGAAGGTCCAGCACGCGGTGCCGGACCCCACAACATCTGCCATCGTCACGCGTTAGAGCAGGGAGATGCCGACGACGCAGCAGACGCCACGGAAGGGCGCGGAACGGGCACAACAGGACGTGCCGGCGAGCGACTTCGAGCTGTCCGATCGCGACGTCCGGCGCAAGCGGCCGCCCGTCCTCTCGTTCTTCCTCAAGCTCGACACGCTGCGCAAGGCGGTTCGCGTCAGCACGCTGCTGACGCTCGACTTCTTCGGCGTCTACATGGCGATCATCACGGCGCTGTGGCTGAAGGCCGGCCTGACGACCGGCGACTGGCGCGTCACCGCGCAGTCCGCTCAGACCGCTGAGCTCTTCGACTTCGCCTACCTCGTCACCGTGCTGCTGTTCGCGCGCTCGGGCCTGTACTCGGCGCGGGGCGAGCGGCCCGGGATGTCGCGGATCGTCTCGTCGCTGTTCCAGGTCATGCTCGTCGCGCTCGTCTTCGCGGTCGCGAGCGGGAGCACGTTCAGCTCCTACTACATCTTCTACGGCTCGCTGTTCTTCGCCGTGATCTACGTCTCGCTGCTGCGGCTGAGCTACGAGAAGGTCACCGGCGCGCTGCTGCGCCTGGCCGGCTACCAGCGCCGCGCGGTGCTCGTCGGCAGCGGCCAGCACATCGAGGCGGTCGGGCACGCCCTGCGCGACGCCGCGCACCCGACGGTCAAGGTCGTCGGCTTCATCTCGCTCACGCCGCGGCCCAACAACGGCCTGCTCTCGCTCGGCACGCTCGACGAGCTCGCCCAGGTGATCCACCGCCACCGCATCGACGAGGTCATCATCGCCGACCCCGACTTCCCCCAGACGCAGGCGGTCGAGGTCGTCGACGTCGCCCATGGGCAGGGCGTGCGTGTGCGGATCGCGCCCTCGACGATGGAGCTGCTCGTGCACCGCGCCGAGTTCGTGCCCGGCGAGGCGGTCCCGCTCTTCGAGCTCAAGCCGCCGGTCTTCGAGGGCTTCGACTACGTCCTCAAGCGCACGTTCGACCTCGTGGGAGCGTCGCTGCTGGCGCTCATGCTCAGCCCCGTCCTGGCCGCCGCCGCGCTGGCCGTGCGGCTCAGCTCGCGCGGGCCGATCGTGTACCGATCGATGCGCCCCGGGATCGGCGGCACGCCGTTCGCGTGCCTGAAGTTTCGCACGATGTACCGCGACGCCGACCAGCGCCAGGCCGATCTCGAGTCGCACAACGAGGCCAGCGGCGCGCTGTTCAAGATGCGCGACGACCCGCGGATGACGCCGGTCGGGCGCTTCTTGCGGCGCTACTCGATCGACGAGCTGCCCCAGTTGTTCAACGTGCTGCGCGGCGAGATGTCGCTCGTCGGGCCGCGCCCGCTGCCGGAGCGCGACTTCCAGCGCCTGGAGGAGTGGCACAAGAAGCGCTACCTCGTCACGCCGGGGATCACCGGGCTCTGGCAGGTCTCGGGCCGCTCGGAGCTGGACTTCGACGACCTCGTGCGCCTGGACTTCCTCTACCTCGAGCGCTGGTCGGTCTTCCTGGACCTGAGCATCCTCGTCAAGACCGTCCCCGCCGTCTTCACGCGGCGCGGCGCGTTCTGAGACCCGTGCGTCCCCGCCACGTCGCCATGGCGGCGATGTTCGCCCTCGTGGTCTTCACGGCCTGGTACTTCGCCCGCGGGGGAGGCGACGCCAAGCCGCTGCCCGGCCCGGCGCTGCGCGAGCTCGCCAAGAAGCGCGGGATCGAGATCGGCACCGCTGTGCGCGGCGACGTGCTCAAGCGCAACCGCGCCTACCGGCAGCTCGTCGCCGCCCAGTTCTCGACCGTCACGCCCGAGAACGAGATGAAGTGGGATGCCGTCGAGCCCTCGCGCGGCGACTTCCAGTTCGGCCCAGCCGACGACATCGTCTCCAGGGCCCGCGACGCGCATCAGAAGGTGCGCGGCCACACGCTCGTCTGGCACGCGCAGGTGCCCGGCTGGGTCAAGGACCTCAGCGCCGGCGAGCTCCGGCAGGCGATGCGCGAGCACATCCGGCGCGAGATGGAGCACTTCTCAAAGGACGTCGGCGTGTGGGACGTCGTCAACGAGCCGATCACCGACCAGGGCGGCCTGCGCGAGTCGGTCTTCGAGCGCCGGCTGGGGCCCGGGTTCATCGAGGACGCGTTTCGCACCGCGCGCGCCGCCGACGCCAACGCGAAGCTCTACCTCAACGAGATCGGCGCCGAGGGGATCAACCCGAAGTCCAACCGCCTCTACCAGGTGGTGAGCGGCCTGAAGGCGCAGGGCGTCCCGATCGACGGCGTCAGCTTCCAGACGCACGCGAACCTCAACGGCCTGCCGGCGGACATGGTCGACAACATGCGCCGCTTCAAGGCGCTCGGACTCGACGTCGCGATCACCGAGGCCGACGTCGCGCTGAAGGTGCCCCCGACCGCCGGCGACCTGCAGGCGCAGGCCGGCATCTACACGCAGATCGTGCGCAACTGCCTGGCGGTCGACTGCCGCTCGCTGACGTTCTGGGGCTTCACCGACGGACGCTCCTGGATCTCCGAGACGCAGGCGGGGATGGGCGCCGCGACGCTGCTGGACGCGTCGCTGCGGCCCAAGCCGGCGTTCGCCGCCGTGCAGCAGGCGCTCAGCGGCTGACCCCTCTGAGCGGACGCCGTCAGCGGATGCCGGTGTCGCAGTCGATCGTCACGTGGCTGTAGCGGCCTGCGTGGACCATCACGCGGATGCCCGGCGGGCACCTGGGCAGCGGTCCGCCCGCCACCGGCCGAGCCGTGACGGCGTACCGGCCCGCGCGCAGGCGGACCTGAAAGCGGCCGTCGCTGCCGGTGTGGACCCTCGCGACGGTGTGCCGGTCGGAGCGCCGGTACACGCGCACGCTTGCCGCCACGCCGGCCGCCGCGCAGCCGGGGTCGGGCGGGATCCTCTCGACGGGGCAGGTCGGGCCGGCGAGGACGCGGCCGCGGATGCCCTCGCCGGAGCCCGTTGCGGGCGCCGCCGCAGCGAGCGCGACGAGCAGGAGCACGCTCGACAGCCGGGTGGACGACCGGGGTCGCCCACCTAGGCGGACCTGTCGAGATAGGCCTTCAGCAGCCGCTTGGGCGCGCGCGCGAGCCATGCTTCGGTGACCACCTCCTCGAGCTCGTCGAGGGCGATGGGGTCGAGGCGCACGAGGATCGCCGGGTAGCCATCGAAGTGCGGCGTGGTGAAGAACACCGCCGGATCGTCGGCGATCAGCGCCTCCTTGGCCCCGAGATGCTCCACACGGGCGCCGAGGATCGGCCCGCCGGGCGCGTCGCTGCCGAGGGCTTCGAGGTCCGCTCGCCGCAGCGGCCGCTCCCAGACGAACAGCTTGTCGCGCACCCGCCACTGGCGCATGTCGCGCGACAGCCGCTCGCTCGTCTCGGGCAGCGCACCCGCCAGGCGCCGCACGTCCTCCCAGTCGGCCATGTCCGCACCCTAGGTCGGGGAGCGCATCGCGTCCAGCCTCGCGGCGGCCATAATCGCCCACGTGGCACACCGCTACCTCTTCGAGCAGATGGTCCGCCGCGAGCTGCGCCAGAAGTACAAGGGGTCGGCGCTGGGGGTGCTGTGGTACCTCATCAACCCGCTCGTGCTGATGGGCGCCTACTACCTCATGTTCGGCGT
>JAXDFS010000399.1:0-15298 GCA_034665465.1 Solirubrobacteraceae bacterium | reverse complement strand
GCGCCGGACCGGCTGCCCCCGCGCCCGGCGCGCCTGCGCGGCCGGGCGCGGGGGCCGGGGTGCTACTCGGCTTCGATCGTCTTCGGCTCGGCGCCGCCGAGGCCGATCTGGACCTTGCGCGGGGTGGGCTTCGCCGGCTTCGGGATGCGCACCTCGAGCACGCCGTTGTCGAAGCTGGCCGTGACGGCCTCGGGCTCGATGCCCTCGGGCAGCGTCAGCGACCGCGAGAAGGCACCCGTCGCGCGCTCGATGCGGTAGTAGCCCTCGTGCTGCTCCTCCTGCTCGTCCCTGCGCTCGCCGGAGATCGTCAGCAGGCCGTGCTCGATCTCGATGTTCACATCCTGCTCGGAGATGCCCGGGAGGTCGGCCTTCAGGACGAAGTGCTCCGCGGTCTCGACGAGATCCATCGCAGGCATCCAGCGCCGCGCGGCCGCTCCGTTGGCGCCCGTCTGGGTGTCGAAGAAGCTCGAGAAGAGGCGGTTGACCTCACCCTGAAGCGAGTCGATCTCGCGCGCCGGGTCCCATCGTACGACTGGCATGTTCCACCTCCTGCGATCCGAATCCATGACTTGACGAAGATATACGACGGTCCCCGCGTTCTGTCAAGACACGGGGCATCAAATCTAAGTGATGTAACCGTAGATCCAGGATCGGGTCGCGGCCCGGCCGAGTGGCGCATTCGTCCCGTTCAAGCGTACAAACGAACCACTCGGCGTCAGGCCGGAGGGCGCTCGGCGAGCGCCAGCGCTGTGGTCGTCGGATCCCCGGCGGCGTGGCGCACCCCGAGGCGCCGGGCCAGCGCGGCGCTGGCGCCGTCGCCCGCGAGGATCGTGTGGTGGCGGGCGCCGAGGTCGGCGATCGCCGCGGCGCCCGCGCTTAGGTGCCGCGGGTCGCGCGAGCACAGGACGACCGCGGCCGGCCGCAGCGAGGCGCTGACGTCTGAGATCTGGTCGATCGGGGTGTCCGCTCCCAGGTAGGCGATCCGCCAGCCGCAGTCCGCGAGCGCGAGGCCGAAGCAGACGAGGCCGAGCGTGTGGCGCTCTCCCGAGGGGCATGCGAGCAGCGCCAGCGGCCCGGCGCCCTCCTCCCACCCCCGCGCCAGCGCGAGCAGGCGGCGCTCGATGAGGTGGCTGGCGAAGTGCTCGTGGCCGACGGTCAGCTCGCCGCGCTCCCAGCGCAGGCCGATCTGCACGAGGACCGGCAGCACGACGTCGCGCACGCCGGGCAGGTGGCCGCCGGCGAGGGCGGCGTCCAGCAGCGCGTCGAAGCGCGTCGCCTCGAAGCGCTCGGTTGCGGCGAGGAGGGCACCGACCAGCTCCGAGGGGTCGGCCGGTGCGACCGCCGCCACCTCCGGCTCGGCGAGCGCGAGGGCCGCCGCCTGCGCGGGCGCGATGCCGCGGGCCATGTGCGCCTGCATCGAGCGGATGCGCCGCTCGTCGGCGCGCGAATACAGCCGAAAGCCGCCCGACGAGCGCTCCGGTCGCAGAAGCTCGTAGCGCCGCTCCCAAGCGCGCAGCGTCGCTTCCTGCACGCCGACGATCTCGGCGAACTCCTTGATCCGCCAGCGGTCGTCCCCCTCGCTCATGTCGGGCAGTATCCCATCTCGACAAACCTTTGACAAACCTTGGACAACTCCTTTACAGTCCGGCCCATGACCTCTGCCACCGCCGCCCTCCCCACCCCCCGCGGCCACGATCCGGCCAAAGCCTCCGACCAGTTGCTCATGGCCCGCATCGCCGCCGGCGACACCCGCGCGTTCGACGAGCTCTACCGCCGCCACCACCGCGCTGCCCTGCTGCACGCCCGCAAGCTCTGCGCCGGCCGCGAGCTCGCCGAGGAGGTCATGCAGGAGGCCTTCGTCTCGCTGTGGCGCGGCGCGCATCGCTACCGCCCGGGCCTCGGCAGCGTGAGCGCGTGGCTTGCGAGCATGGTCCGCAACCGCGCGATCGACGCCTGGCGGCGCGCGTCGGTGCGCCCGGTCGACGCGGTCGGCTTCGACGACAGCCGAGGCGCCGTGCAGACCGCGAGCCCCGGGGACGCACGCGTCCCCGACCGCGTGGCCGCGCTGTCGATGCTCTCGGGCCTGCCGCCGGCGCAGAAGGAGGTCCTCTTTTTGTCCTACTTCGCCGACATGAGCCAGTCGGAGATCGCCGCGCGCGCCGGCGCGCCGCTCGGCACGATCAAGGGGCGCCTGCGGCTCGGGCTGGAGAAGCTGCGCAGTGGCCTGGAGGAGCCGCCGGTACGACATTCGTCGAGGCCGGGTTTGGCGCCGGGCTCGGCGCGGGAATGCCTCGTCTGACGTTTTCCCGAGACGAGGAGGCTTCTCTGATGGTTGCCGATGCCGGACCACCGCTTGTTCTCATGGCCGTCGGGCTCGTTCTCTGGCTCGCCATCACTGCCACCGTGGCGGGCATCTCCATCCAGACCATCGGGGTCATCCTCTTCCTCGTCGGAGCCGTGTGGCTCGTCGTCGAGATGCTGCAGGCCCGCACGCTGACTCGTACCCGAGTAGTCGAGGAGCCCGTCCTCTACCGCGACCGCCGGATCTAAGGAGCTCTCATGATCACGATCCTTCTCATCATCCTCGTCCTCCTGCTGCTCTTCGGTGGCGGGTTCGGCTACAGCCGCCGCGGCCGGCGCCTGTAGTACCTGAGCCCGCCGCCCGCGGCGGGCTTTCCGATGGATCCGCTGGCGCGCATCGATGGTCTGCTGGGGCGCGGCATCGAGCTGGGCGTCGAGCTTCACCACCGGCGGCGGCTGACCAGGCTGGGGCACGGCGGTTCGATCGATCCGCCCGCGAACGGGCTTTGGGCGGCGGGCGATCCGCCGCCCCGCCCGGGCAACCAGCTCGACGTCCTCGTCGACGGCGCCGAGGCCCTGCCAGCCATCGCCGAGGCGCTGGCGGGCGCGAAGTCGCACGTCCACATCACCGGCTGGCATCTCGCGGCCCACTTCGAGCTCGTGCGCGGCGAGCGCCCCGTCGTGCTCGGGGCACTGCTCGCCGAGCTCGCGCAGCGCATCGACGTGCGCGTCATGGTCTGGGCCGGGGCGCCCGTGCCGGCCTTTCACCCCACGCGCAAGGAGGTCGCCGCGCAGATCGAGCGCCTCGTGCGCGGCACGCGCATCCGCTGCGAGCCCGATCCCCGCGAGCACCCGTTTCACTGTCACCACGAGAAGACGCTCGTCATCGACGACGAGATCGCCTTCGTCGGCGGCATCGACATGACCGACTTCGGCGGCGATCGCTTCGACGTCCGCGATCATCCCGCGCGCCGGCGCCTGGGCTGGCACGACGCCGGCACGCGACTGCGCGGCCCGGCCGTCGCCGACGTCGCGGCACACTTCGCGACCCGCTGGGCTGAGGTGACCCACGAGCGCCTGGGCGTGTCGGCTGCTCAGGACGCGGCGGGGCCGAGCACGGTGCAGGTCGTGCGCACCGTCGCCGAGGACATGTACGCGAGTGTCCCCAAGGGCGACTTTCGCATTTTGGAGAGCTATCTGCGCGCGATCCGCAGCGCCCGCGAGCTCGTCTACCTGGAGAACCAGTTCCTCTGGGCGCCGGAGATCGTCGAGGAGCTTGCAGCCAAGCTGCGCGACCCGCCGTCGGACGGCTTTCGCCTCGTCGTCGTCCTTCCGCGCCGGGCCAACAACGGCCAGGACGACACGCGCGGCCAGCTCGGCCGCCTGACCGCCGCCGACGACGGCAACAGCCGCTTTCTCGCCGTGACGCTGCGCTCTCGCAGCGCCAGCCGGACGGACCCGTTGTACGTGCACGCGAAGGTCGGCATCGTGGACGACCGCTGGCTGACCGTCGGCAGCGCGAACCTCAACGCGCATTCGCTCATGAACGACACCGAGATGAACGTCGTCACCGACGACGCCGCGCTGGCGCGCGACGCGCGCGAGCGCCTGTGGGCCGAGCACCTCGAGCTGGCACCCGAGCAGATCCGCGGCCGGGCGCCGGCGCAGCTCGTCGACGAGCACTGGATCCCGATCGCGCGCGAGCAGCTGCAGCGCGAGCGCGACGGGGCGCCGGCCACGCACCGGCTGATCGCGCTGCCCGGCGTGTCAAAACGCAGCCGGCGCCTGCTCGGCCCGCTGACCGGCCT
Source organism: Solirubrobacteraceae bacterium (assembly GCA_034665465.1). Taxonomy (GTDB): domain Bacteria; phylum Actinomycetota; class Thermoleophilia; order Solirubrobacterales; family Solirubrobacteraceae; genus CADCVQ01. Next base: position 11,189 of record JAXDFS010000399.1, on the reverse strand, counting down.
GATCGACGACGGCTGACGCGCACGTCCCGGCGGGGTCAGTGCTTGGCGAGGCGCCGGGCGCCCATCCCGGCCGTCTTGTACTCCAGGCCGTAGTAGCCGTACGCCTCGGCCTCGTCGTCCGTGGACAGCTCTGTCTCGGGATCGAAACTCGGCGCCTTCTTGAACTGCTTCTTGTCCACGGGGACGCGGATGTACGTCTGCCCGGCGGTGGCGCCGGCGAGCGCGACCAGCGTCAGGTGCTTGCCGAACGTGCCGCTCTTGATCGCGGCGAAGGCCGGGATGTCGGTCTCGGTGTCATAGAGGACCTCCTCGAGCCTGCCGAGCTTCTCGCCGACGGGGTCGACGACGTCCTGGCCGGCCCATTCCTTGAGGTCCTCGATCGGGATGGTGGTGGTGCTGGCGAGCGAGCTGGTCATGGAGACTCCGGCGTCGTGGGCATAGGGGGGCGTCGTCCCCGTGCGCCCCGGTGCTCACGCCTGGATCGCGGGCAGCTGGCGCAACACCATCAATGCGACGTCGTCGCGCAGCGGGCCGTCGGCCCGGCCGAGCGCTGCCAGGAGCCGGTCCACGAGCGTCTGGGCGCCCGCCCGCGGCTCCCCCGCCAGAATTCCTGCGATCTTATCCTCGTCGATGCGGATCCCGTCGATCTCGGCGTCGAGGATCCCGTCGCTGTAGACCAAGATGGCGTCATCCGACCCGAGGCTCACCTGACAGGTTTCGAACACCGGGTTGGACACCGCTCCGAGGAGCGTGCCGCGTGCCGCCGTGGGCGTGACCGTTCCGTCCGCTCGCACGATCAGCGGCGCCGGATGCCCTGCGACGGCCAGGGTGATGACGGCCGGCCGCAGTCGCAGGTCGAGGTCGCCGTACGCGACCGTGCACGTCTGCATCGCGTCGTCTCCCGCGTCCATCAGGAGCGCGGCGTTGAGATCCCGGAGGACGGCCTCCGGCGACTCGCGCAGCATCGCCGCCGTGCGCATCGTGTAGCGCGCCAGCGACGTGAGGCTCGCAGCGGCCGGCCCCTTCCCGCACACGTCGCCCAGGAAGAAGCCGAAGCGATCGGGCGCCACGGGGAAGAGATCGTAGAAGTCCCCGCCGACCTCCTCCGGTGCGAACGGCTCGTAGTGGACGGCGACCTCCAGCCCGGGCACGTCGGGCAGCCACGGAGGAGAGAGGCTCTGCTGCAGGGCGTGTGCGAGCTTTTCGGCGCGGTGCTGATGTAGCAGCGCCTGGTCTCGCAGCTGCTGCTCGAGCTGCAGCTCGGCGAGGAGGTCGCGACGATCTGAGAGCGCGTGCAGCCGCCCCCTGGCCGCCTCGCGGCGATCCGCGGCCGCGGCCTCGCGATCCTCAGCCGCCTGCGCACGCAGCTCGGCGGCCCGCGCGCGATGCTGCGCGGCGCGCTCGCGTCGTCCCTTCGCGCGGACGATCGCCGCGGCCCCGTCAACGGGTTCCTCGTCGTCGTGCTCGGAGGCGGCATCGAGTTGCGCCATCGCGAGGCTGCGCGCCTCGGCGGCACCGTCCCTGGTCCGCGCGGCCGCGTCGCGCAGATCGGCGATCGTGTCGCGCCGGTCGGCCGCCAGCAGACGGGACTGGGCGACCTCGTCGCGCTGGCGAGCCGTCGCTGTGCGCCGGCGTGCCGTTCGCTCGCGGACGTCATGGCTGAGGGCGTGCGCACGCGGATCCATCCCGCCGGCGAGATCGCGGTCGCTGGCGGCCTGATCGCGGTCCGCGGCGAGCTGATCGTCGTCGGCGCTGGTCTGATCGCTGTCGGCGCCCGTCTGATCAGCGTCCGAGAGGGTCTGGTCGCTGTCTCCCAGCGTCTGCTGCGCGTCCACGAGCGTCTGCTCATCCGCGGCTGCCGAAGGCGGCGCGACGATGGCGCGGTTTCGTCCGTTCCCTCCCGCGTGGTCGGCACGGCGGGCGTCTGATGGTTGGTCGGCCACGATGGCCCCCACGGCTGGGCCGCGAGTCTCCAAGATCCCCGCGCCCATCCAATTCGCTGCGCCCAGGGTAGCGCCTCCGCGACGCCGTGATCCGGTCAGCACTCGCGCGGGCGGCCCAGCTCCTCGGCCACGGCCCACGCATCACGGCCGGTGAAGGAGCTGATGCGATCGCCCTCGAAGCCGCACTCCACGGCGATCTCGGCCTCCAGGGTCTGGTCGCCTCGACGCGCGACGAGGCGCACGAACGCCACGACATGGTCCCCGACGTCCAGCGCGGAGTCGACGTGGCTCTCGAACGCGTCCCAGTCAGCCGCGAGATCCTCGAACCAGGCGATGATCTCCGCGTGACCGTGGAAGATGTGGCGGTCGTAGAGCACCCCGAGGACCGGCTCGAAGGCGATGCCGGGATCCAGCGTGTCGAGCATCGCCGGAAGGTCGCGCTCGCTGAACGCGGTGTAGAAGCGGCGGACGACGTCGGGGCGGTCCATCAGGCGTGAGGATGCATGCAGGTAGTGGGTGTTGCCCGAGAGGAGCCTGGGATTCACCTGAGAGCGCGGGTCTCACGGTACTCTCACGGGGTTCGGGCGACGGCGCCCCGGGTAGACGGACACCCGGCGCATGGAAGACGAACCGCACTTCGGCGAGAGCGATCCGTTCACTCTCGGAGTCGAGGAGGAGCTCTTCCTCGCAGACCCGCGGGACGGGCGGCTGTCCAACACCGGCGCCGAGGTCCTCGAGCAGCTCGGCGAGCTCGAGCGCGGCGAGGTCAAGAACGAGCTGCACCGCAGTCAGATCGAGCTCATCACCGGTGTGTGCGCGACGGTCGAGGAGGCGATCGCCGAGCTGGCCTGCCTGCGACGGGCGGTCCTTGACACCGGCGTCGGCCTGGTCGCGTCCGGGACGCACCCCACCGCCGTCGAGGGCGACTCGATCACGACCGCGAAGCCGCGCTACGAGCGCATCCAGCGGATCCTGGGCGACGCGGGCGCGACGCCCGTCTGCGCGATGCACATCCACGTCGGCATGCCGGACGCGCAGACCGCCATCCGGGTCTTCAACGGCCTGCGGCGCAACCTGCCGCTGCTCGAGGCGCTGGGCGCCAACTCGCCCTACCGCCACGGCCGCGACACCGGCCTCGCATCCGCCCGCGAGCTGACGCTGCGCTCGTGGCCGCGTGCGGGCGCCCCGCGCGAGATGGCCGACTTCGACGACTTCGTGCGCTCGACCGACCGCCTGACGCGCGTCGCCGAGGTTCCGGACTACACCTTCCACTGGTGGAAGCTGCGCCCCCACCCGCGGCTGGGCACCGTCGAGATCCGCGCGCTCGACACGCAGCTCTCGGCGGCCCACAGCGCAGCCCTCGTCGCCTTCGTCCACGCCCTCGCCCGCCACCACGCCGACGCCGAGCCCGTTGCCGGACCGCCCGAGGAGGTTCTCGATGAGGCGTCGTTCCGCGCCGCGCGCGAGGGCGTGGAGGGGACGCTGCCAGACGACGAGGAGCGGATGCGGCCGGTCGCGGAGCTGGTCGAGGAGGCCGTCGCACTCGTCCGGCCCGCCGCGCGCGAGCTCGGTTGCGCGGAGCAGCTCGACGGGCTGACGGGACTGCTCGAGGACGGCGGTGGCGCCGGCGTGCAGCGCGCCGCCTGCCGCGGCGACGACGTCGATTCGGTCCTGCAGGCGTTGCTCGCGCGCGCCCGCAAGACGGCCGGGGCTAACGCCTGAGCACGATCTGGCGCGACAGCCGCCGGACGTTGCCGGCGGTGTCAGTGACCGCGACCGCGAGCTTGACGACGATGCGCCGGTGCGCCCGCAGGGCGCGCCCGATCGCCTGGCGGGCGGTGTGCGAGAACCTCGGTCGCAGCGTGGCCCTGGACCCCTGAGCGAGTGCCTTCGTGACCCCCGCCGCGCGGTAGGTCCGCGCGCTGGTGCGCCCGGTCCGCGGGACGCGCACCGAGCCCGACGCGCCGGCCAGGCAGCTCTCCAGCGGGCAGACGACCGTGACGGCGACGGTCGCGCCCAGCCGCTGCGAGCGGCTGCCCGACAGCGCCGCGTCGGGAGCCGTGCGGTCGAGCACCACCGGCGGCGCCGGTGGCGGCAGCGGCAGGGCAGCCAGCCGGGGCGCGGGCACCGCCACCGCCACCGGCGCGGGCGCGGGCGGCGGCACCGGGATCGCGACCGCGTTGCTCATCGCCGTGCCGGAGCCCCAGTCGTTGGCGGCGGTCACGCGGCAGGCCAGCGCGTGGCCCTGGTCGGTGGCCGCCACGGCGTAGGAGGGCGTCGAGGCGCCGGCGATCGGGGCGCCGTCGCTGAGCCACTCATACGCGAACGACGGCGCATCGCCCGCCCACGCACCCGGCGCGCAGGCGAGCGGCTGCCCGGCTGCGGGCGTCCCCGATGCCGCAGGCGAGGTCGTGTTCTGCGGCGGCGCCGGCGTCCATGCGCGGACGTAGTCGACCTGCATGTTCGTCGTGCTCGTCGCGCGCGTGCCAAAGCCGCCCGGCGGGATCGTGCCGGCGAAGAAGGCGCCGACCTCCGAGCTCAGGATCACGTACTGGCTGCGCTGGGAGATCGGGCCCGTTCCCGACCAGGTCACCGCGTCGTCGTAGTAGAAGGTGAGGTCGGTCGGCGTCCAGCGCACGGCCCAGGTGTGCCAGGTGTCGTTGCCCAGGCCGCCGAGCGGGCCGCTGAGATTCACGACGGCCCTGGAGTCCGCGCCGTAGCCGTCCCAGACCATCGCCTGCTGGATGCGGTCAGAGGCGTCGGCATCGGCGGCGCACACCGAAGGCGGCGTCGCGGTCGCCACGGTCACGCAGCGGCGCGCCCGGTACTCGGCGACGTCCATCTCGACGCCCGCGGTGGCCGGGTCGCCGACGGGCGAGCCGATCGTCGGCGACTGCAGCCAGAAGGCCGACCACTGCCCGGTCGTGCTGTGAAACCGCGCCCGGATCTCGAAGTAGCCGTAGCGCTGCTGGAAGCCGGCGAAGCCCGCCGCGCCGGTCTGCTGCGTGCTGATCATCCCCGAGAAGTGCTGCCCGCCCTCGGTGTAGGTCTGGATCGTCAGCGCTCCGCCGCCCAGGGAGACCGCGTCGGGCGTGAGGATGCCGTCGTTGCGCGGCCCGCTCGCGCGGAAGTTCCAGTGCGTCAGGTCCAGCGCCGCGCCGTCGAACTCGTCTGCGAAGGCCGGCGCTCGCGCCGGCGCCGCCGCGAGCGCCGCGGGCGCGGGCGCCAACGCCGCAGCGCTTGCCACCACGCCCGCCAGCAGCGCTCTGCGCGTCGCGCTCATACGCCGCCCTGCAGCGCCGCCGCCAGCACCGTGCGGGCGATCGGCGCGGCCGCCTTGCCGCCGAAGCCCGCGCCGACGAGCATCACCGCGACCGCCACGCGCGGGCGCTGCGCCGGCGCGAAGGCGACGAACCACGCGTCGGCGTCCTTCGGATCCTTGGAGTTCGGGCGCAGCTCCGCGGTGCCGGTCTTCCCGGCGACCTGGACACCGGCGATCGCCGCCGCGGTGCCGGTTCCCGAGCGCACCACCTCGAGCATCATCGCCCGCACCTTGCGCGCCGTCGCGGCGGAGATCGCGCGATGGCGGACCACCGCGTCGACCGTCGCGATCCGCGGGCGCGCGCGCCGCCCGCCGGTCGCGATCGTCGCGCCGACCGTCGCCATCTCCAGCGGCGTGGCGAGGTCGCGGTCCTGGCCGATCGCGGCGGCGCCGACGGCGAGGTCGTCGCGCAGGCCCGAGACCGGCGAGATCGTGCTCGGCTTCTCAGCGGGGATCCGCGGGCGCTCGCCGAACCCGAAGGCGGCGGCGGTCTGCACGAGGCGCCTGGCGCCCACCTTCGCGCCGAGCGGGGCGAACACCGAGTTGCAGGACTCGACGAAGGCCTGGGTCAGCGTGCCGCCGCAGCGCTCCCCGCCGGCGTTGCCGAGCTTGACGCCCGACAGCGTCGCGAAGGTCGCCTGCGCGAACGCGGTCGAGGGCGTCGCCACCCGGTGCTCGAGCGCGGCCGAGAGCGTGATGATCTTGAACGTCGAGCCGGGCGGCTGGGGGGCGGAGATGGCCAGGCCGGCGAGCGCCTGCACGGCACCGTCGCGCGGGCGCACGACCGCGACGCCGCCGAGCTTGGAGCCCAGCGCGGCGGCCGCCGCCTGCATGAGGCCGGGGCGCAGCGTCGTGTGCAGCGAGCGCCCGTGCACGGCGCGGGTGCGCGCGATGACGCGGCTGCCGAAGACGAGGCTCTCGGAGGGGTGGCCGGCCAGCCGGTCGTCATAGACGCGCTGCAGGCCCGTCGGCGCGGGCTGCGCGACGCCGGCGATCGAGGCTCCCAGCCCCGTGGCGTCCAGGGTCGAGCCGTCGGCAGCGAGGATGCTCGCGCGCTGCGGCGGGCGGCCGGCGCGCTTGCGGACGGCCTCGCCCGGGCGCAGGCCGGGAAGGCGCAGCGCGGGCTGCCAGTCGACGCCGGCCTTGTCGCCGCTGCCCGACAGGGGCAGCGTGATCCGGCCGCGCAGCGGGCCGAAGTCGCGCAGCGTCACGCCTGCCGCGAAGCTGACCCCTCCCCCGTGCTCGGTGCCGATCGGGCCGGTTCGGACGGTGCGCACACCCGCCGTCTCGGCAGCGGTGCGGTAGTCCGCGGTGAAGGCGGCCAGCGGGTGTGCAGCGCGCGCTCCCGGCGTCAGCGCTCGCCACATGGCCCGTTCGTCGCCGCGCTCCCACGCCCGCGCGAATGCCACGGCCGCGGCCCTGCGATCGGCGCGCGCCTGCGTGCGCGCGCGCCAGATCAGCCCGCCGGCGACGAGCGCCGCCGCGACGAGCACAGCGAGGATCCGCCACCACGGAAAACGCCGCCCGGAGCCGCCGCCGAAGCGCAGCCCGCGACGCCGGCGCCCGGCGGCATGGCCCCCGGGAAGCAGGACCGATCGGGCCGCCGGCGCCGACCGGATGCTGCGGAGGACCACGTCAACCGTCGCGGGACCCCGGCGTGCGTTTCACCTCGTCGCAGGTCATCGCCCCGCACGATAGGCGCCTTCCACCACAAATGCGAACGCCGGACGGTGGGTGTCAGTTCTCGACGCGGACGCCGTTCCAGAACGCGACGTGGTCGCGGATCTCCTCGGCCTTGGGCTTGGGGTCGGGGTAGTACCAGGCGGCCGCGGCGGCGCGCTCGTCGCCCACGACGACGTCGTAGTAGGACGCGGTGCCCTTCCAGGGGCAGACCGACGTCTGGCCGGACTCCTGCACGTACTCGCGATGCAGCGCGCCGGCAGGGAAGTAGTGGTTGCCCTCGACGACGACGGTGTCGTCGGACTCGGCGATGACGGTATCTGCGAAGAGTGCTCGTGGCATGGTGATCCATACGTTAGCGACGCCGGCACGGCTCACCGCCCACTCGGGCTTTACGGATAAGCGGGCCCCGCAGTCGCCGGATGTGCGGTGCAGCCCGAAAACGACGAAGCCCCGCCGGGGCGGGGCTTCGCGCGTGCCGGTTGCTTCGGCATAGGCGACCTCCTGGGTCGGTGCTGGGACGCGACAGCACTCGTGTGACAGCCGTTCCGGCAGTCGCGGGCTGCCAGTGCCACACAGACGCCTGCCCGCTCCGCGCTCCGAGGAGCCCTCTGGCTTGCGGCGTCATGCTGTCCGTGGAACGGCCGCGGCAGTGTAGACGGCGATCGGCCGGCGCTCAAGCGCGGCCGCGATCACAGCACCTTGGAGAGAAACGCGCGCGTGCGCTCGTGGCGGGGGTCGGCGAAGACCTCGGACGGCACCCCGGTCTCCACGACGACGCCGTCGTCCATGAACGCCGCCACGTCGCCGGCCTCGCGCGCGAACCCGATCTCGTGGGTGACGACGATCATCGTCATGCCCTCCGCCGCCAGGCGGCGCATGACGTCCAGCACCTCCCCCACGAGCTCGGGGTCCAGCGCCGACGTCGGCTCGTCGAAGAGCATGAGCTTGGGCTTCATCGCCAGCGCGCGGGCGATCGCGACGCGCTGCTGCTGGCCGCCGGACAGCTGGGCCGGATAGGCGCGCTCCTTGTCGCTGAGCCCGACCGTCGCGAGCAGGTCGACGGCGGCGGCCCGCGCGGCCTGCCGGGACTGCCCGAGCACGCGCTGGGGCGCCTCGGCGACGTTCTCCAGCGCGGTCATGTGCGGAAACAGGTTGAAGCGCTGGAAGACCATCCCGATCGCCGCGCGCTTGCGCGCGACCTCGGCGTCGCGCAGCTCGTGGAGGCGATCGCCGGACTGGCGGTAGCCCACGAGCTCGCCGTCGACGTACAGGCGGCCGGCGTCGATCTTCTCGAGGTGGTTGATGCAGCGCAGCAGCGTCGACTTGCCCGAGCCGGACGGGCCGAGCAGGCACATCACCTGGCTGGGTCCGACCTCCAGCGAGACGCCCTTGAGCACCTCCAGGCGGCCGAAGCGCTTGTGGACGGCCTGCGAGAGCACCATCGGCGTGGGCGCGGCGGCGCTCACGTGATGCTCCCGCCGCGGTCGATGCGGACGTGGCGGATGAGCAGCCCGCGGCGCAGGCGCTGCCACGGCGTGGGCCCCTGCCCGCGGGCAGTGCCGCGGCCGTAGTGACGCTCGATGTAGTACTGCCCGATCGAGAGCAGGGTGGTGACGATCAGATACCAGATGCTGACCGTCAGCAGCAGCGGGATCTGCTGGAAGTTGACGGCGTAGATGAGCTCGCCGGCATAGAGCAGCTCGGCGATCGCGACGACGCTGACGAGCGCGGTCGTCTTGAGCATCGAGATCGTCTCGTTGCCCGTCGGCGGGACGATGACGCGCATCGCCTGCGGGAGGACGATCCGCCGCATCGTCTGCAGCCGCGTCATGCCCAGTGCCGACGCCGCCTCGGTCTGGCCCTCGTCGACCGAGATGATCCCGGCGCGGACGATCTCGGCCATGTAGGCGGCCTCGTTGAGCCCCAGCGCCAGGATCGCGGCGAGAAACGGCGTGATGATCGCGTTGGCGTCACCGTGCACGAACTGCGGCCCGCCGAACGGGATGCCGAAGGAGATCTGCGGATAGAGGGCCGCGATGAAGTTCCAGAAGAGGATCTGGACGAGCACCGGCGTGCCGCGGAAGAACCAGATGTAGGTCCAGCTCACGCTGGAGACCAGCGGGTTGGGCGACAGGCGCATGACGGCCAGCAGGATCCCGAGCACGATCCCGATCGCCATCGCGATGGCGGTCAGCTCGAGGGTGAGCACGAGCCCGTGCAGGATCCGGTCAGAGAAGAAGAAGTCCCCGACGATTCCCCACCCGAAGCGCGGGTTCGTCGCGACCGAGTCGGCTACCGCGGCAAGGCCGAACAGCAGGACGGCGGTGGCGATCCACCGCCCCGGGCGGCGGACCGGGACGGCCTTGATCTCCTCCGGCGCCACCGCCTCCGTGGCGGGCTCGCTAACTGATGGCTCCGTTGATCTTCGGGCTGGAGATCGCGCCCGACGCGATGCCCCACTTGTCCAGGATCTTCTTGTAGGTGCCGTCGGCGATGAGGGCCTTCAGCGCGTCGCGCAGCGGCTTGGCCAGCGGGCTGCCCTTGCGCAGCGCGATGCCGTAGGGCGCGGTGCCGTAGGGCTTGCCGGCACTCGTGAAGCGGCCCGCGGACTTCTTGATGATGTAGTCGGCCACGGGCGAGTCGGCCATCCCGACCTCGGCGCGGCCGCTGGAGATCGCGAGGTTGGCGCCGTTCTGGTCGCGGAAGACCGAGACGGAGACCGCCTTCTTGCCGGCAGCCGTGCACTTCTTGCTCTGCGCGGCGGCGTCGTCGGCCTGCGTCGTGCCCTTCTCGACTGCCACCTTGCCGCCGCAGAGCCCGGCGAGGCCCGCGATGGAGATGCCGGAGCCCGACTTGCCGTAGAACGAGGTCCCGGCCGAGAAGTAGGTGACGAAGTCGACGACCTTCTCGCGCTCGCGGCTGTCGGTGAAGGACGACATGCCGAGGTCGTACTTCTTGCTCGCGATGCCGGGGATGATCGCGTCGAAGGTCGCGTTCTTGACCTTGACCTTCAGGCCCATGACCTTGGCCAGGGCCTGTGCCAGGTCGGCGTCCATCCCGATGACCGTCTTGCCGTCGGTGTCGATGAACTCGTTCGGCGGGTAGCTCGCGTCGGCTGCGACGACGAGTGTGGACTTGGCCTTGAGGGCGGCCGGGACCGCGACGGTGGTGGTCGGCTTCGGCGTCGTGTCCGAGGCGGCCGGCGTCGCGCCCGAGGAGCTCGTCTTGTCGCTCGAGCCGCAGGCGGTCACGGCCAGCGCCGTCGCCGGCAGCAGGGCGACGGTCACTGCAAGCCTGCAGAACGTGCGCGTCATCGGTGAGCTCCTTGAGGCCTTGGGATCCCGATCGGAATGACCGGAAGGATAGGCGCCCGCAGTGCCTGGCGGGTCAGATCGACCGCAAAGAGGTCAGACGCCGCCCGCCGGGGGGTCGCGAACACCGCGCACCGCCGCCGCGAGCGCGTCCACGACGCCCGCGATCGCGGCCTCCGGCAGGTTCGCGTAGCCGATGACGAGGGCCGGGGTCTCGCCGCCGGCGCCCTGCAGCGACAGGCCGACCGCCCGGGCGGCGGCGACGACGGCTTCCTCCCCGGCCCCCGCGGGCAGCGCCACCACCAGGAAGAGACCGGCCGCGGCGCCGTGGACGGCGACCTCCGGCAGCCGCTCGGCGAGCGCGGCAAGCAGCGCGTCGCGCCGCCGGCGGTAGTCACGGCGCTGGCGGCGCAGGTGGCGGTCGAGCTCACCGCGCTCGATCAGGTCTGCGAGCGCGAGCTGCTGCAGCGATGCCGGCATGCCGCCGCGGCGGCCCTGCAGCGCGGCCATCGCCTCGACGAGCTGCCCGGGCGCGACGAGCCAGCCCAGGCGGACGCCGGGCGCCAGCGACTTGCTCGCCGAGCCGCCGTAGACGACGTGATCGGGCGCGAGGCCCTGCAGCGAGCCGATCGGGTCGCGGTCGTAGCGGTACTCGGCGTCGTAGTCGTCCTCGACGATCAGCGCGCCGGTGCGCCGCGCCCACGCGACCAGCGCCGTGCGGCGCTCCGGCGACAGGACGGCGCCGCTGGGGTACTGGTGCGCGGGGGCGACGACGACGGCGCCGAGCCCGGGATGCTCGTCGAGGCGCTCGACGACGAGACCCTGATCGTCGACCGCCAGCGCGGCGATCGCCATCCCCGCATCCTGTGCCGTCTCGCTGACCCCGCGCCAGCCGGGCTGCTCGACGCCGACGCAGGTCACGCCCGTCGC
>JAXDFS010000398.1:0-18344 GCA_034665465.1 Solirubrobacteraceae bacterium | reverse complement strand
TCCAGCGCGCCGACCTCGTCGTGGCGGTCACGGGCGACGACGAGGACAACATCCTCATCTGCCAGGTCGCCAAGGAGAAGTACCTCTGCGAGCGGATCATCGCCCGCTGCAACAACCCCCGCAACCTGCAGCACTTCAAGCTCCTCGGCATCCAGCCCGCGGTCTCGGCCACCGACCTGATCCTCAACCTCATCGAGCACGAGGTCCCCGGCCACGGCCTGGTGCACCTGCTCGACCTGCCCGACGAGCAGCTGGAGATCATCGAGGTCGAGGTCGTCGCCGGCGCGCCCGCAGCCGGCCGGCGCGTCTCGGACATCAAGCTGCCCGAGGGCAGCCTGATCATCTCCGTGCTGCCGCGCGGCGGCGCGGGCTTCGTGCCCAAGGGCGACACGGTCATCGATCCCGGCGACGAGGTGCTGATCGTGCTCGACCCGGGCCTGGAGCCCGCGATCACCGCGCAGTTCGCCGCCAACGGACGCCCTGGCTAACGCCGCGGCACCAACCCTGGACGAACGGCCGCTAACACCGAGCCCACCGGCGTCGTACCCTTAAGCGATGTCGATCGCAGACGAGCACCAGCAGCTGCGCCCGACGTTCAGCGACGAGGCCCGCGCGCTCGCGACGGAATGGCGCAAGCTCGCGCGCGCGGCGACGATCGTCGCGCTCATCACGAGCCCCGCCACGCTGATCTACCTGACGTCTCGTCACGGCTGGCCGCTGGGCTGGGCGCTGATCGTCACGCTCTTCTCCGTCGTCGCCTTCCGCGGGCTCGTCGACGTCGTCGCGCACCGCGTCATCCCGCGCGCCTCGCTCTACGGCGCCGAGAAGCCGCTGCTCGACGAAGACGTGATCGCGCGCCGGCGGACGTGGTTCTGGCGGACGAAGTGGCGTCGCTGGACCTGGATCCTCGGCACGGTCGGCCTCGTGCTGCTGGTCATCAACCGGATCCAGAGCGCCACCAGCGGCCCGGCCTCCTTCAGCGACACGCTGCGCTCGATCGGCGACGTGGTCCCGGCGCTGCTGATCCAGCTCGTGCCGCTGATGTTCATCTTCCCGCTGCTGTTCCTCGGCAACTTCCTGATCATGTTCGGCCCGCTGGTCTTCTTCGGGGTCAAGCAGATGAAGGGCTACGAGCCCGGGGACGCGAACTGGGGCGTGCGCCTGGAGGACGTCCGCGGCCAGGCCGAGCCCAAGGAGGACGTCACCCGCGTCATCTCGCTGTGGCAGTCCGGCGACGACTTCCGCAAGGCGGGCGGCAAGCCCGAGCGCGGGCTGCTGTTCATCGGCGCGCCCGGCACCGGCAAGACGATGCTCTCCAAGGGCATCGCGACGAGCTTCAACTCGCCGATCATGATGATGCCGGGGTCCGGCTTCGCCTCGACGTTCATCGGGATGGACGTCGTCATCGTCCAGATCCTGATCGCCCGCGCGCGGCGCCTCGCGCGCAAGTGGGGCGGCCAATGCATCATCTTCATCGACGAGATCGACGCCGTCGGCCTGCGCCGGCAGGCGCTCGACGGCGGGATGGCGGGCGCGATGACGGGGCCGCCCTCGTTCGAGGACTTCGCCTTCCACGGGCCGATGGGCGCGCTGACCTCCAGCGGCGACCTCATCCTCGAGACGCGGGCCTGGCGCGAGAAGATGTTCGCCGCCCGGGCGCAGTCGCCGGTCGACCCACTGCCGCCGTTCTGGCGCGGCCTCGGCGATCGCGTGCAGGGCTTCATGATGCCCGGGATGGGCGGCGGTCAGCTGGCGCTCAACCAGCTGCTGGTGCAGATGGACGGCGTCGACGAGCCGCCGCTCATGCGCCGCTTCTTCGGACGCCGCATCAACACGCTGCTCGACGCCTCCTACGTCGTGCCGCAGAAGATCGGCGGCGTGCCGCTGCGCCTGAAGGCGCCCAAGCCGCGCGCCGAGCAGATCTACTTCATCGGGGCCACGAACGTGCCGCTGGAGCGCCTCGACCCGGCACTGATCCGGCCGGGACGGATGGGACGTCACATCTGGTTTCGCACGCCGACGAAGGAGGATCGCGCCGACGTCTTCGACCTCTACCTCAAGAAGGTCGACCACGAGCCCGACCTCGACACCCACCGCCGCCGCGACGAGCTCGCGCGGATCACCAACGGCTACTCGCCGGCGATGATCGAGCAGGTCTGCTCGATGGCGCTGACGTTCGCGCACTCCGAGGGGCGCGAGCGCTTCGGCTGGCAGGACATCGTCGAGGCGATGACCACGATCGAGTCCGGCACCGCCGTGCGGGTCGAGTACGTCCCCGCCGAGACGCGCGCCGTCGCGATCCACGAGGCCGGTCACGCGGTGGCGTCGCACGTCTACATGAAGGACGTCCTGTCGACGCGCCTGTCGATCCGCAAGCGCGGCGGGTCGCTCGGCCATCATCAGGCGATCGAGAAGGAGGAGCGCTTCTCCTCGTGGCGCTCGGAGGAGTTCGCCAAGCTCGTCTGGACGCTCGGTGCGATGGCCGCCGAGCGCGTCTTCTACGGCGAGAACTCGACCGGCGTCGGCGGCGACGTCCAGTCGGCGACCCAGCGCGCGGCCTGGATGGTCGGCGCGTGCGGCATGGGGCCCGAGCCGGTCAGCCTCGACGGCCGCGTGCCGACGACCAAGCAGGCCGATCGCGAGGCGCAGATCATGGAGCGCTTCGAGAAGATCGGCGCGCAGATCATGAACCGCGCCTCTGGCGGCAGCGCGATGGAGCGCGATCCGATGGGCTCGGTGCTCTCGGATCCGGGCAAGCGCCGCGCCGCCTCGCAGATCCTGGGCCAGGCGTACGTCGCCGCCCAGTGCCTGATCGAGGCCAACCGCGACAAGGTCGAGTCGATCGCGGACACGCTGATCGCCCGGCGCGAGCTGCACGGCGACGAGGTCGTCGACCTGCTCGACCACCACCGCCTGACGCTGCCCGAGGTCGACCTCAGCGACGACGCGAACTGGCCCAAGCTGTGAGCGAGGGCGACCAGCTGCCCGAGGCTCGCGCCGCCACCGTCTCGCCGCCACCGGCCGCGCCGCCGCATGCGCGCCATTTTCAGATCATCATGGGCGTGCTCATCGCGCTGGCGATTGCCGCGGTGACGGGCGCGATCGCCGTCGCCACGAGCGGCGGGGGCGCGAGCTCGGCCGAGACGGGCAGCTGGGCCGCGTTTCGCCCGTCCAGCGACGGGATCGAGACGGGGGCGAAGGAGATCGCCGCCTACGTCGGGCCGCAGTACCGGCTGCCGACCGGCCAGCAGATCGTCAACGTCGAGGGCGGCCCGCTGCAGATCCAGGGCCTGCCGATGCGCATCGCCGTGCGCCACTCGCCCGCCGACGGCGGCAAGATCGACCTGCTGGACGGCAAGGGCGTGCTCTACAGCCTCTGCGGCCTGGGCCCGAAGTGCTCGATCAACATCGGCAAGCCGTCGCAGTCGCGACTGCGGCTGCTCGAGCGCGAGGCGCTGGAGCTCGCGCTGTACTCCTTCCACGACCTCAAGGACGTCGACAACGTCGTCGTCTTCATGCCACCGGCGCCGAAGGGCAGCAACCCGCCGGTCGCGCTGCACTTCGGCCGTGGGGACGTCGCCGGCCAGCTCGCTCGCCCGCTGCGTGCGACGCTGCCCGTGCCGGTCCCGACCCCGGACACCGTCGACCGGTCGCCCGACACCCCGTTCGTGAAGGCGCTGACCGTCGGCAACCTGTTCCAGTTCAGCTTCAGCCAGTCCAACCAGGCCAGCTCGGTGTTCCTCGTGCTGGAGCCGGTCGCGACAACGTCGTAGGGCGCGGCCGAGAGGACGCCCCGGGCTATACTCGCCAACTTCCTTGCCGGGTGGAGTAATCGGCAACTCGCCAGGTTCTGGCCCTGGAATTCAAGGTTCGAGTCCTTGCCCGGCAGCTCTCGAACGACCGCCGTCGCCGTCTACGCCGCGGCCTGCTCCATCCAGTCGCGGTACAGGCGCCAGTAGGCGCCCTGCGCTGCGAGCAGGTCGTCGTGGGTGCCCTGCTCGACGATCCGGCCGTGCGCGAGGACGACGATGCGCGCGGCCTGGCGGATCGTCGACAGCCGGTGGGCGATGACGATCGACGTCCGCCCGGCGAGCAGGCGGCGCAGGCCGTCCTCGATCTTGCCCTCGGTGTGCAGGTCGACGTTGGAGGTCGCCTCGTCGAGGATCAGGATGCGCGGGTCGGCCGCCAGCGCGCGGGCGAACGCGACGAGCTGGCGCTGGCCGGCCGAGAGTTGCGTGCCACGCTCGCCGACCGGCGTGTCGTAGCCGTGCTCGAGGGCCTCGATGAAGTCGGCGGCGCCGACGGCGCGCGCGGCAGCGCGGATCTCGTCGGGGCTGGCGTCCGGGCGCCCGAAGGCGATGTTCTCGCCGATCGTGCCGCTGAAGAGAAAGCCCTCCTGCGGCACGATGCCCAGCTGGCGGCGCAGCGACTGCTGGCTGACCGCTCGCAGGTCGTGGCCGTCGACGAGGACGGCGCCCTGCGTGGGGTCATAGAAGCGCGCGACGAGCTTGGCGATCGTCGACTTGCCGGCGCCGGTGGTGCCGACGAGCGCGACCGTCTGGCCCGGCGGCACGAGCAGCGAGAGGTCCTGGATCGCCCAGGCGCCGTCCTCGCCGCTGCCATAGCGAAAGCTCACGTCGCGCAGCTCGAGCTCGCCGCGCAGGCGCCCGAGCTCGAAGGCGTCGTCGGCATCGACGAGGTCGGGCTCGACGTCGAGCAGCTCGAAGATCTTGTCGAGCGCCGCCATGCCCTGCTGGTAGGTCGTGTAGAGCTGGGAGAGCTGCTGGATCGGGTCGAAGAAGTTGTTGAGCGCGAAGAGGAAGCCGGCGAGCACGCCGATCGTCATGTGCCCGTGGATGACCTGCAGGCCGCCGTAGACGAGGATCCCGACCGTCGCCAGCGCGCTGAGCAGCTCGACGGCGGGGAAGTAGGCCGCGTTGAGGTGGACGGTCGTCATGTTCGCGTCGCGGTTGCGGTCGTTGAGCTCGCGGAAGCGCTTGGCGTGCTGGGGCTCCTGGCCGAAGGAGCGCACGATCCGGATGCCCGACAGCGACTCCTGCAGATAGGCGGTGATGGCCCCGATCGTCTCGCGGGTGCGGGCATAGGCGTCGGCGGAGATGACGCGGAAGACGGCCGAGCCGACGGCCATGACCGGGAAGACGAGAAACACGAGCAGCGCGAGCTCGAGGTCGAACAGGGCGAGGATGACGATCGTTCCGATGAGCGTCAGCGAGCTCTGAAACAGCGTCACGACGCTGTCGGTCACGAGCTGGTCGAGCGCCTGCACGTCGTTGGTCATGCGCGAGATCAGCTGGCCGGCCTGGCGGCGCTCGTAGAAGCCGACGGGCTGGGACTGCAGGTGGCTGAAGAGCTGCAGGCGCAGGTCCTGCAGCGCGCGCTCGCCGACCCAGCCGACGAGGTAGGTCTGCGCATACGAGGCGCCCCAGAAGACGCGCGCGCTGGCGACGAACGCCACGACCACGAGGTTCAGCGTCGCGAGGTCGCCGTCCCTGATGCCGCTGTCGATCGCGATCTTCGCCAGCGGCGCGGGGGCCAGCGAGGCCGCGGTGGCGGCGACGAGCGCGACGAACATCGCGGCGACTCGCCCGCGATAGGGGGTCAGCAGGCCGACGAGCCCTTGGAGCTTGCGCTTGCGCCCGCCGGTCTGGCGCCAGCGGCGGGTGATGTCGGCCCGCGTCCAGGGGGTCATAGCCCCGCCACCTCGGGCTCGAGCGCCTTGCGCGTGAGGAAGACCTGGTCTGGCAGCCCCTTCTCGACGATCTCGCCGTAGAAGGCCGAGCGCCTGAGCAGCTCGTCGTGCGTGCCGTGGTCCAGCAGCCGGCCGTGCTCGAGGACCGCGATCTCGTCGGCGAGCGCGATCGTCGACAGGCGGTGGGCGATGACGAACGTCGTGCGCCCGGCCATGACCTCCTGCAGCGCGCGCTTGATCTGCTGCTCGGTCGAGGCGCCCACCGACGAGGTCGCGTCGTCGAGGATCAGGACCCGCGGGTCGGCGAGCAGCGCCCGGGCGATCGCGATCCGCTGGCGCTGGCCGCCGGAGAGCGTCAGCCCGCGCTCGCCGACGCGCGTGTCATAGCCGTCGGGCAGCGCCGCGATGAAGTCGTGCGCCTGCGCGCGCCGGGCAGCCTCGACGACCTGCTCGCGGGTCGCTTCGTCGCGGCGGGCGTAGGCGATGTTCTCGTGGACGGTCGCGCTGAAGAGGAACGGGTCGTCGGTGACCACCGCGATCTCGCGCCGCAGCGCGCGCGGGTCGACGCTGCGCACGTCGGCGCCGTCGACGAGCACCTCGCCCGCGGTCGCGTCGTACAGGCGCGAGACGAGCTGCACGAGCGACGTCTTGCCGGAGCCCGTGGCGCCGACGAGCGCGATCGTCGTGCCCGCCTCGACGGTCAGCGTCACGTCGTCGAGCGCCGGCTCGCCCGCGTCCTCGTAGGTCAGCGACGCGCCGCGCAGCTCGACGCGGCCTGACCCCGACGGCAGCGGCCCCGCGCCCGGCGCGGCGACGATCTGCGGCTTGCGATCGAGCAGCTCGAAGATCCGCGCGCCAGAGGCGGTCGCGCGCTGGGACATCCCGAGCAGCACGCCGAGCGTGCGCACGGGCGCCAGCAGCGCCAGCAGGTAGGTGTAGAAGGCCGTGAACTCGCCGAGGCTGAGGCTCCCGTCGATGACGGCGCGGCCGCCGAGCAGCAGCAGCAGGGCGAGCCCGATCTGCGGCAGAAAGCCGATGAAGGGGTTGTAGAACGCGCGCAGCCGCGTGGAGATCATCGACTGCTCGAAGACCCGCGCGACGCTCTCGCCGAAGCGCGTCAGCTGGCGCTCCTCGCGCGCGAAGGCCTTGACGACGCGCACGCCGCCGACGTTCTCCTCGACGTCGGCGGTCAGCTCGGCGATCCGCTGCTGGACCTCCTGCAGCGCGGGCCGGGCCTGGCGCCCGTAGCGCGCCGCGATCCAGATCACGAACGGCACGGGGGACAGCGCGATGAGCGCGAGCACCGGGTCGATGACGACCATCGCGACGGCGGCGAAGGCGATGGTCAGCGCAGCCTGCGAGATGAGCACGAGGCCGTAGCCGAGAAAGAAGCGCACGGCCTGCAGGTCGACGGTCGCGCGCGACATGAGCTGGCCGGTCTGCTGGCGGTCGAAGAACCCCAGCTCGAGCGACAGCAGGTGGTCGTAGAGCGCGTTGCGCAGGTCCAGCTCGACGCCGAGCGAGACCTTCCCGGCGATCAGCCGGCGCGCGACCGTGAGCCCGAGGCGCACGATCCCGGCGCCCGCGATGAGCAGCGCGAGCAGCTTCAGGCGGCTGGAGTTGTGGGCGTCGATCGCGTTGATCGCCGCGCCGGTCAGCGCCGGGATCGCGACCGTCATCCCCATCGCGACCGCGGCCAGGACGCCCGAAAGCCAGACGCCGCGCTTGTAGTCGCGCAGGAAGGTGAGCAGGCGTCTGAAGGTGGCCATCGCCCGCCATTCTAGTTGCTTGGTCAACCAACTTGCGTGTTGGCGCACTGGACTACCCTCACCCCCGATGAGCTCCGACGAGCGCCGCGGGACCGTGACGCTGGTGCGCCACGCCGACACGGAGTGGTCGCTGGCGGGGCGCCACACCGGCCACACCGACCTGCCGCTGACCGATGGCGGCCGGGAGAAGGCGCGTGCACTCGCTCCGAAGCTGCGTGGCCGGCGCTTCGGTCTCGTGCTCGCCAGCCCCCTGTCGCGTGCCGTCGAGACCGCGCGGCTGGCGGGCTTTGCCGCGGCCGAGCCCGAACCGGACCTCATCGAGTGGGACTACGGCGACTACGAGGGGCTGACCACGCCGCAGATCCGCGAGCAGCTCGGCACCGACTGGCTGCTGTGGCGCGACGGGGCGGCCGGCGGGGAGATCGCCGACGACGTCGGCGCGCGCGCCGACCGGGTGATCGCCCGCGTCGTCGAGGGCGACGGTGACGCCCTGCTCTTCGCCCACGGCCACGTGCTGCGGGTGCTGGCGGCGCGCTGGCTCGAGCAGCCCCCCGAGCTCGGCGCCCGCCTCGTGCTGGGGACCGGCACCCTGTCGGTGCTCGGCTACGAGCACGACGTGCGGGCGGTGCTGCGCTGGAACACCGGGTAGGTCAGTCGGTCGTGGTCGCCGGGCGCCGCAGCAGCGAGCGCCGCAACGAGAACGCGAGGACGCCGGCGGCACCGGCCGCGATCGCCACCGCCACGATCGCCCCGGTGCCCGACGCCGACGCCGGGCCCAGGACGAGCACGCTGCCCGCGGTGACGGCCGCCAGCGGGCCGACGAGAAACCAGACGACGACCGTCATGCCGCCGGTCGGGTCGGCCATCGACAGGATGATCACCGAGAGCGGGACGCGCCCTCCGCGGCGGGCGACCAGGGTGGCGCACAGCGTCAGCACGAGCGCGACCGGCGCGGCGAGCTCGGCGGCCGCAAGCGGGGCGGCCGGCGCGGCCGCGCCCGCGATCGCGGCGGCGCACGCGCCGGCCAGCGCGCAGAGCGCGAGGCAGCCGGCGGGCACGAGCGAGTGCAGCCACAGCAGCCGCCCGAGCGCGAACGGGAGCAGGAGGGCGGCGCGCCCCGGTACGTCGACCTCTGTGCGTGCGGGCTCCAGCAGCACCGCGGCCGCGAGGTAGCCCGCGAGGCAGCCGGCTGCGGCCCAGGCGGGGCGGCCGGTCGCTGCGCCCGCGCCCGCGCCGAGGCCGAGCGCCGCGGCCACAAGGGCGCGCGCGCCGCCGCTGCGCAGCGCCAGCAGGCCGCGGCGCGCCGGGGCGAGCGCGGGGCGGGCGAGCCAGGCGGGCAGGCGCGGCAGCGGCGCCTGGCGCGCGCGCTCGGCGCCGGCGCCCAGCGCGCGGCGCCGGATGACCCCGGTGGTGCGCAGGTCGTAGGAGCCGAGCGAGGCGATCATCGACGACGTCGTCCGGCCGCGCTGGACGAAGCGCTCGAGCGGGCAGGCGCCCGCCGCCCGCGATGCCACCGTGATCGCGGCGGCCGCGAGCAGGAGCGCGAGCGCGGCTGCGGCCACCCCGGCCGTCGTGCCGTGCGCGACCCCCACCAGCGGCCAGCCCCAGGGCCCGCTCCACAGCGCGACGTCGCGGGCGCCGCCGCCGTGCAGGCCCGCGGCGAGCAGCGCCCCGAGCGCCACGACGAGCGCGGCGGACCAGCGCGCGAGCGCCGTCGCGACCCGCGGCGAGGCCTCGACGAGCCACGAGACGGCGGTGGCGAGGGCGCCCAGCAGCGCCGCCGCCGCAACGGCGCAGACGGCGACCGCCGGGCTGGCGCGATGGGTTGCTGCCGCCGCGGCGGCGATCAGAGCGCCGGTCAGGAGCCCGAGCGTGCCACCGCCGAGCAGCCCTGCGCGCAGGCGCGGGCGCACGAGGTCGTCGCGCGGCAGCGGAGCCGTGAGCAGCAGCGAGCAGTCCGGCGCGCTGAAGGCGACCGGGCCCTGCCAGAGGCCGAAGCGCGCCGCGCCCAGGAGCCCCGCCGCCAGGCAGGCCGGGCCGGCCTCGGTCAGCAGGCCGGCGCCGAAGCGGGCCAGCGCGTCGTGCAGCGTCTCCCAGATCGTGCCGCCGACGACGAACCCCAGCAGCACGCCCACGTACAGCCGGTAGAGCACCGCCGTGCGCGACGGGCCCGGTGCGCCGAGCGAGCGCCGCAGGGCGAGGACGTCGCGCGCCGCCGGGGCGGGGTGCGCGAGCGCGGTCACGCGGCGGGTGCGGACACGCGGCCGTCGTGCATGGTCAGCGTGCGATCCGCGACGCGGGCGGCGAACTGCGGCTGATGCGTGCTGACCAGCACCGCCGCGCCCTCCGCGCGCAGCTCCTCGAGCACCATCACGAGCGTGTCGACGGCGGCCGTGTCCAGACCCGCCACCGGCTCGTCGAGCAGGAGCACCTCGAAGGGCCGGATCAGCGCGCAGGCCAGTTGCGCCTTCTGGCGCATCCCGCGCGAGAGCTCGTGCGGCACGAAGTCGCTGCGGTGCGCGAGCGCCAGGCGCTCCAGGAGCGACGCGATGTCGTCCTCGAGGCCGTCCTGCGCCACGCCGTGCGCGCACGCGACGAGCCGCAGGTGGTTGGCGACGGTGAGGTCGTCGTAGAGCAGCGGCTGATCGGGGACGAAGGCCAGCCGGCGTCGGGCCTCGATCGCGGCCGGCTCCTCGTGCATCGCGTGACCGGCCACCATCACGCTGCCCGAGGTCGGGGCCAGCAGCCCGGCGATCGTCGACAGCGCGGTCGTCTTGCCCGAGCCGTTGGGGCCCATCAGCGCGACGCAGTCGCCCGGCGCCAGCTCGAGGTCGAAGCCGGCGAGGGCCTCCAGGCGCCCGTAGCGCTTGCACAGCCCTTCGACTGCGAGCGGCGCAGGCACGCCGCCAGGCTAATGGCTCGCCGTCGCCGTGTCGCACTACGCTGCGGCCGATGCCGGGATCGCCACCCGCAGGCCTGTGCAACCTGTGCGCGCACCAGCGCGTCGTGCGCACCACGCGCGGCTCGTCGTTCTCGCTGTGCCAGCGCTCGCGCGAGGACGACCGCTTCCCCCGCTACCCGCGCCTGCCCGTGACCGCCTGCGCGGGCTACGAGCCGCGGCGCTGCTGGCCGGCGAGCGACCCGCTCTACGTCGCCTACCACGACCGCGAGTGGGGGCGCCCGGTCCGCGAGGAGCCGCGGCTGCTCGAGCGCCTGTGCCTGGAGGGCTTTCAATCCGGGCTGTCGTGGCTGACGATCCTGCGCAAGCGCGAGAACTTCCGCGCCGCGTTCGCCGGCTTCGATCCCGTGGCGATCGCGCGCTTCGGCGACGGCGACGTGCAGCGACTCATGGGCGATGCCGGCATCGTGCGCAACCGGGCGAAGATCGAGGCGACGATCGCCAACGCCCGCGCGACGGTCGCGCTGCACGAGGCCGGCGAGACGCTCGGCGCGCTGCTGTGGTCCTTCGCGCCCGAGCACGCCCCGCCGGCGCCGCAGGCGCTGCAGGACATGCCGGCGACGACGCCCGAGTCCAAGGCGCTCGCGCGCGAGCTCAAGCGGCGCGGCTTTCGCTTCGTCGGCCCGACGACCGCCTATGCGCTCATGCAGGCGACGGGGATCGTCAACGACCACCTCGCCGGCTGCATCGTGCGCGACGAGGTGCAGGCGCAGATCGACGCCGCCCGCTCGCTGCCGTAGGCCTCAGTCGTCGCCGCGGATCTTCGCGAACAGCTTGCCGAGGCCCTGCGCGAGCTTTGGCCCGATCGCCTCCTCCGCTGAGGCGGTCGCGACCGGATCGATCTCGGTGAGCTTGGAGGCCGAGGGCTGCGGCGGATCGCCCGAGACCGTGCTCGCGTAGATGTCGTAGTTGCGCGCGGGATGCAGCTCGACGTCGGTCTTGATCGTCCCGCCGGGCGCCGACGCGACCTCCTCGTAGGTGGTCGTCATCGGCGGCACGCCGTGCTCGTCGCGTGAGTTCACGGTCACGACGAGCGCCCGCGGCTGCACGGTTCGGGCCGCGAAGTCGTAGTCGATCTGCATCCGCGCGCCCTTCGTGCGGGTGATCCTCACGTCGGGAGCGCGCGGGGCGGTGCGCAGGATCGACGGCCGCGCGTTGTCGAGCAGCGTGTCCGGGCTGCGCCAGTGGCGCTTGGTGCCCGGGCCGGTCGGGCTGGACTGGTCCAGCGCGTCGCCGCGGTCGCCGGGCGTCGTGTCGCCCCAGCGTCCCGGCCAGCGCATCCACTGGTGCTCGCCCTCCTCGTCGATGATCTCCAGCGCGAGCTTCGGCGCCGGGCGCTTGCCGTCGGCGAGGTCATACCAGGCGTCGGTCTGGTGGTAGCCGGCCTCGAAGTAGGCCGCGTGCGACCCGCGCGCCACGTAGACGACGGGCGTGTCCGGGCTGCCGTCGAGCTTCTCCACGTCCTCCCAGGCGCGCCGCTCGCCGTTGCGATGCTGCGCGTACACGGCGACGTCCGGGGCGTCGCCGTCGATGCCGATCCGCAGCTGGATCGACTCCCAGTCGCCCTCGTGCGTGCCGAAGCCGAGCGCCAGCTGGTAGTCGTTGTAGAAGTACCACGCCCAGTACTGCAGCCACAGGCGCCCGTTGACCTCGACCGCGCGGCCATAGAGGCGGTTGTTGAGGTCGGGGCGCTCCTTGCGCAGCCTGACGTAGCGGCTGCGGTAGTCCTTGCCGCGCATGCTGATGACGTCGGTCTTCTCGACCTTGACCCCGGTCACGTACGTGTCGGGGTCCAGGAAGGCGAGCGTCAGCTTGGGCTCCTTGGCCTCGGTGTCGGCGCTGGCGATGACCCGGCCCGGCCTGCCGGCGGACGCGACCCGGCGCAGCTCGATGCCGGGCGCATCGGTGAACTGCGACGCGTCGTCGGCGAAGAACTGCTCGTTGGAGTCGTAGCGCAGCGCGGGTGCGAAGCGCTCGATGAGATCGTCGTGGTCGCCCATCTTCATCCCGAAGGAGACCGCGACCGGGACGCGCCGTCAAGCGCCGGGCCGCCCGATGCTAGGGCGAGACGACCTGCGGGCCGGCGATGACGACCGGCTCGGCCTCGTGCAGACGCCGCGAGAAGTAGTCCTCGGGGGCCAGCTCGCCGAGGGCGACGAGCACGATCCGCAGGATCCCCTGATGGCCGACGATCACCGGATGCTCGTGGCCGGCGAGCGCGTCGGCGGTCGCGGCGCGCGCACGCGCCAGCGCGGCGGTCAACGGCTCCATCCCCGGGACCGGCGACCCGAACGGGTCGGCGCGCCAGTCCTCGAAGGCTTTGCCGAAGCGGGCGAGCGCGCCGTCGCGGTCGAGGCCCTCGAAGGGCCCGTAGTCGACCTCGGTCAGCCGCTCGTCGACGTCCAGCGGCGCGCCGGTCGCGGCCGCGATCGCCGCCGCGGTGTCGCGCGCGCGCACCAGCGGGCTCGTGCGGACGGCGTCGACGCCCGCGCCCGCCAGCCGCGCCGCGCAGCGCCGCGCCTGCTCGCGGCCGGCGTCGGTCAGCGGGATGTCTCGCCGGCCGGAGTAGGCCATGCGCAGCGAGCTCTCGGTCTGCCCGTGGCGCACGAGCGTGACCGTCCGCGCCATCGCGCTCAGACCGGCTCGGGCGCCACCCAGCGGCGCTCGGCGTCGGCCAGGTGCACGGCATCGAGCAGCGCCTGCACGCGCAGGCCCTCGTGCAGGGACGGGTCGGCCGGCGCGCCATCGCGGATCGCGGCATGGAAGCTGCGCGCCACCCGCTCGAAGGCGTCCTTGGAGCTGGCCTTCAGCGGCCCCTCGCTGCGCAGCTCCTCGCCCGCGCGCGCCCACCACAGCATCTTGTCGGCGTCGAGGCGAACCGTGCCGCTGTCTCCGAAGACCTCGACGACGTCGCCCCGCGCATGGCGCGCTGTCGCGGTCAGCGTGACGGTTGCCAGGCCGCCGCCCTGCAGGCGCGCCACGATCGCGTAGGCGTCCTCGGCGGTGACCGCGTGCGTGCTGCCGTCGCGGGCGGTGCGCTCGCCGACGCCGACTTCGGTCGCGGCCGCGACGGCCTCGACGTCGCCGAAGGCCTGCAGCAGGAGATCGAGGTCGTGCACGCCATAGCCCTGCAGCCGTCCGCCGCCGAGCGCGGCGTCCTGGACCCAGGTGAACGGCCGCGACCCCGGCTCGGCGTGGTCTTCGAACACGAGCGAGATCGCGACCATCCGCGGCCGGCCGGCGATCTCGCGGACGAGCTCGATCAGGCGGGCGCGGGTGGCCTGCAGGCGGCGGCCGTAGTTCACGGCCCCCACGACCCCGGCGGCCTCGACGGCGGCGGCGATCGCGCGGGCCTGCTCGAGGTTCGAGGCCAGTGGCTTCTCGCACAGCACGTGCAGGCCGCGCCGCGCGGCCGCGATCGCGAACTCGCCGTGCAGCGCGACCGGCGTCGCAACGTGGACCGCCTCCAGGCCCGGATGGGCGAGCAGCTCGTCGAGGTCGGCCGTCCCGAGCTGCAGGCCGTGCTCGCCGGCCAGCTCGCGTGCGCGCTCGGGGCGCTGGGACCACACCGCGACGGGCTCGAACTCGGCGAGCTCGCCGTACACGGGCAGCGGGACCTTCGCGCCGTAGCCGCCGCCCGCGACGGCGATCTTCACAGGTGGTGAGCCGGGCATCTCCGACCGCGCAGGATACGGTCTCGCGACGGGCCCCGGACGGCGCCGCCGGCGCCCTAGCCTGCAGCCGCCGCGAGCAGGCTCGGCGCGACCTGCTTCTTGCGGCTCATGACGCCCGGCAGCAGGATCGCGCCGTCGACGGCCTGCTTGCCGAACGCGCGCTCGGCGATCGGCTCGCCGCCGGCGAGCAGGAGCACCGTGTCGCGGGCGAGGATGTCGGTGAGCATGAGCGCGAACAGCACGTCGCCCGAGCGCTCGCGATGGGCCTCGGCTGCGGCACGCAGCTCGGCGGTGCGCTCTTGGACGGCGCTGCCGACGGACTCGATCTGGGCGATGCTCAGCGTCCGGCCGCCGTCGAGCTCGTACTCCTTGAGGTCCCGCGTCACGAGGTCGGCGGCCGAGACCCGCGCGACGTCGGAGCTCTGCTCGAACATCTCGCGGCCGAACGCGATCGCGCCGATCCCGAGCAGCTCCTCGAGGTAGCCGCTGGCGACCCCGTCGCGCTCTGTGGTCGTCGGCGACGTCAGCAGGACGGTGTCGGACACGATCGCGCCGAGCAGCATGGTCGCCGTCGCACGCTCGGGCTCGACGCCGAACTGGCGAAAGCGTTCGGTGACGAGCGTCGCGGTCGAGCCGACCGGGTCGAAGACCGCGGTCACGGGCAGCTTGGTCTCGATCGAGCCGATGTGGTGGTGGTCGAGGATCTCGACGATCTCGGCCTCCTCGATCCCCGGAACGCTCTGGCCGCGCTCGGCGTGGTCGACGAGCAGCACGCGGCGCGGCGCCGGGCGCACGAGGTCCGAGCGCGTGACGAGGCCGATCGGCCGGCCGGCGCGGTCGACCGTGACCGCGGCCCGGTAGTGCACGTCCTTGATCTGGTCGGCGGTCTCGCTGACGAGGTCGTCGAGGCCGACCGTCAGCGGATCGCCCTCGATCAGCCCGCTGCACGGCTCCGACAGCGTGATCATCCGGCTCGTCACGTAGGAGTCCAGCTGCGAGCTCACGATCGCGGTGTCCTGCTCGCGCGCGAGCTCGACGATGCGGGCGTCGGGCAGCGCGCCGTTGCTGAGGACCAGCACCGCACAGCCCAGCTCGATCGCCTGCGTCATCGCCTTCGGGCGATCGCCGACGACGACGACGTCGCCGCGGCCGACCTTGCTCGGCGACTCGCTGTGCATCGCCTGCACCCAGACCCGGCCGCGGATCCTGCGCTCCGGGTCGCCGCTGAGCAGCTCGCCCTCGAGCACGTCGACGATCGAGCGCAGCGGCGTCGGCACGTCGAGGCGCGACGCCTCGCGCGACTCGCGGATGTAGCGGCGCGCAAGCGCGCGCTCGGTGAGCACGCCGCGCAGCACGCCGTCGCCGTCGACGATCGGCACGACGTCCTTGGGCGCCATCATCAGGCCGACCGTGCGCACGGGGTCGGTGTCGCGGGCGATCGCGAAGTCCCGGCGCATGACGTCGCGCACGCGCAGCTTGGCGTGGGGGAGGAAGACCGGCAGCGGGGCGCCGCTGCGCTCCAGCAGCCACTCGGTCTGCGCGTTGGGGAGGCCGAGGCGCACCGGGATGTAGCTGCGACGCTCGCCGTCGATGCGGTTCTTGAGCTCCGCGTAGGCGATCGCGGAGGCGATCGAGTCGGTGTCGGGGTTGCGGTGCCCGCAGACGTAGACGCGCAGCAGGGCGCCGGGGGAGCGGTCTGTCATCGGGCAGGCAGGATAGGGAAGGGCCGGGCTCTAGCCCGTGTTGCGCAGCCCGCCGGCGACGCCGTTGATCGCCAGGAGGCTGGCGCGGACGAGGTCGGGCTGGTCGGCGGCGCTGGCGGGCGCCCGCAGCCGGCGCAGCAGCTCGAGCTGGACGAAGGAGATCGGGTCGACGTAGGGCTTGCGGCGCTCCAGGGCGCGCTGCAGGATCGGCTCGCGGTCGAGCAGGTGCGCCTCGTCGCGGACCTGGCCGAGCTCGTGCAGCGTGCGCTCGAACTCGCCCTGGATGGCCGTCCAGATGCGCTCGCGGGCCGGCTCGTCGTCATAGAGCTCGGCGTAGCGGCGCGCGATGTCGAGATCGGCCTTGACGCACGCCATCTCGGCGTTGGACAGCAGGGCGGCGAAGAACGGCCAGTCGCGCTCCATATCGCGCAGGATCTGCACGCCGTGCTGCTCGCGCGCCAGCTCCAGCGCCGTGCCGAGGCCGTACCAGGCGGGCAGCACGGCCCGCGCCTGCGTCCAGGAGAAGACCCACGGGATCGCGCGGAAGTCCTCGATGCGCGTCGACTGGCGGCGCTTGGCGGGCCGCGAGCCGAGCTGCAGGCGCTGCACCTCGTTGACCGGCGTGGCGGCGTGGAAGAAGGCGACGAAGTCCGGGTCGCCGTAGACGAGGCCGCGGTAGGCGTGCGTCGAGACGTCCGCCATCTGCGCCATGACGGTCTCGAAGCGGGCCAGGCGCGCCGGCGCGTCGCCGTCCATGCGCCCGAGCGTCGTGACGAGGGCGGCGCTGGCGGTCAGCTCGAGCTCGCGATGGGCGATCTCCGGCACCGAGAACTTCGCCGACAGCATCTCGCCCTGCTCGGTGACCTTCAGGCGCCCCTCGACGGTTCCGGGCGGCTGGGCCCGCACGGCGGTGTAGCTCGGGCCGCCGCCGCGGCCGACGGCGCCGCCGCGGCCGTGGAAGAACTGCCACGTCACGCCGTGCTCGCGCATGACCGCAGCGATCTCGAGCTGCGCGCGGTAGATGTGCCAGCCGGAGGCGACGTAGCCGACGTCCTTGTTGGAGTCCGAGTAGCCGACCATCATCTCCTGCAGCCCGACGCTCTCCAGGGCGGTGCGGTAGACGGGGATGTCCAGCAGCGTGCGCATCGTGTCGGCGGCCTGCGCGAGCGTCTCGCCGGACTCGAACAGCGGCACGATCCGCAGCTGGGCGTCGGCGCCGCCGGCGCGCGAGAGCCCGACCTCCTTCATCAGCAGGAGCACCTCCAGCAGGTCCGCCGGCCCGCTCGTGCCCGACACGATGTAGGAGCCGATCGCCCCCGGGTACGGGCCGTTGAGCAGGTCGTGCATCGTGCGGAAGGTGTCGACGACCTCGCGCGTCGAGGCGCCGAAGCCGCTGGTGTCGAGCGGGATCAGCGGCCGCCGGTCGGCGATCTCGCGGGCCAGCACGGCGAGCCGATCGTGCTCGGCGAGCGACTCGTAGTCGGCCTCGATGCCGAGCTCGCGGAGGATCTCGCCGATCGCCTGCCGATGCACGTCGGCGTGCTCGCGCACGTCCAGGACGGCGAACTGGAAGCCGAAGACCTCGACCTGGCGGACGACGTCGCGCAGCGCGTCGGCGGCGACGAAGGCGGCGCCCTGGCTGCGCAGCGCGCGCTCTGCGATGTGCAGCTCGTCGAGCAGCTCGCGCGGATGGCGGTAGCCGGTGTGCAGGCCCTTGCGCGTCGCGCGCACGCGCTCGCCCATGAGCTTGAAGAGGCGCCTGTAGGGCTCCTCGGGGTTGCGCTGCCCGGCGTCGGCGGCGAGCTCCGGGAAGCGCGCCCCGAGCTTCTGCAGCAGCTCGTCGAGCTCGGGCGGCTCCCCGGCGACGCGGCTGGAGAGCGTCACGCGGTGGGTGAGCGCGAGCAGGCTCTCCTGCAGGTGCAGCAGACAGGTCTCCTGCATGATGCCCAGCGCCTCGGCCGTCATCGCGGGCGTCACGAACGGGTTGCCGTCGCGGTCGCCGCCCATCCAGGAGCCGAACGTCAGCAGCGGCGGGACGTCGATCTGGTCGTCGGGGTAGCACTCGGCGATCGTCGCCTCGAGATCGCGGTAGATCGTCGGCACGACGTCGGCGAGCGTCGAGGTGAAGTAGACGAGGCCGGCGCGGACCTCGTCGAGGACGGTGGTCGAGACCGCGCGCAGCTCGTCGGAGACCCACATCTCCTGCACCGTGGCCGCGAGCTGGCGGCGCATCTGCTCGTGCTCGCCGGGCGCCGGGCGGCGGTCGTCGAGCGCGCGCAGGAGCGCGAAGATCCGCGAGAGCTTGCTGACCGTCGTGCGCCGGCGCGCCTCGGTGGGATGGGCGGTCATGACGAGACGCACCTCGGCACCGGCGAGGGTGTCGCGCAGCCCCTCGGCGGTCGTGCCCTCCGCGGCGAGCTGCGAGATCGCCTCGTGCAGCGAGCCGCGGCGCGGCAGCGGGCCCTCGTCGAGGACGGTGGTCGAGACCGCGCGCAGCTCGTCGGAGACCCACATCTCCTGCACCGTGGC
>JAXDFS010000397.1:0-4021 GCA_034665465.1 Solirubrobacteraceae bacterium | reverse complement strand
CGCGTGGCGCGTCGATACTCACGCGCACGAGCTGCAGCGGCGGCGGCGGCGATCGCCTGCTCCCCGCGCAGCCGGCCAGCGGGGCCGCCGCGGCCAGCCCGGCCGCGGCGGTGAGGAGCGCGTGTCGCACGGTCGCGCGAGCGGGTACGCGGCGGCGCGCCCGCCGGCCGCTCAGCCCAGGCGCAGCTTCGGGTGGATGCGCCGCACGCCGTCCTCGTTCGTGTAGAGCGTCGGGATCTTGTAGCTCGCCAGCGACCCGACGCGGCCGGGAAGCTGTCTGTCGGCGGTCAGGACGTGCAGCCCGCGATGGGCGTTGACGCCGACCTCCTCGACCGTCGAGGCGGTCCGCCCGACGCGCAGCCAGATGCCGTTGAAGCGCGTGAGCGTCGGGCTCGCCATCCGCTGCTCGGTCTTCGCCCGCGCGACGATCTTCACGTCGGTGGCGATCATGTTGAGGATGCGGATGATCGATCGGGTGCCCTCGCCGTAGCGGCCGATGATGCGCGTCTCGGAGACGTCGGTCTCCGCCGCGACGGTGCGAAAGACGCGCGTCAGCCTGCGCCCGGGCCGCGACACGTAGGTGCCGGGCTGCTTGCCGGTCGTGCGGCTGAAGACGATCGTGTCCTTGAAGTAGGAGGGAGCGATCTCGGTCGCGCTGCTCGACAGCGCGGTGAGCTTCTGCTCGGCCGCCGCGCCGACGTCGTAGCGATACAGGTCGCCGCCGCGTGCGTAGACGATCGCGCGGCCGTTGGACTTCGTCGGGCCGAGGTCGGGGTCATACGGGGTCGACGCGGCGGGGACCGGGGCGTCGGCGACCTTCCCGCCCTGCGCGACCACGAGGTGGTAGCCGTCGGAGGCCTTGCGCGACCAGGCGGCGGTCGTGCCGTAGGCGGTGACGTTCTGCGCCGTGGCGTCGGCGACGGTCGTGCTGTCGGCGAGCGCGGGGACGGCGCCGATCGTGCCGAGCGCGACCGCGGCGACCGCGGCGCTGCGGCGGAGGATCCTGGGGGACATCGCGTGCTCCTGAACATCGGGTTGCGGGGGTTTCCCACAGCCTGAGGCACGATCCCCGTGTGCGGAAGTCACCCTGGGTGTTCGCCTCGCGCACCTGCGCCGCTGCAAGGGCCCGACCGGGGCGCGCGGGCGCGCGCTGTCATCGTGGGCGCACGTGCCCCGCGCCCGGCTGATCAGATCGCTCGCGGTGCTGGCGGCGCTCACCGCCGGCGTCACGCACGCGCAGGCGCAGTCCACCGCCCCGCCCGAGGTGCTACCCAGGTGCTTCGGCGCGGCCGCGCGCGATCCGCTGGCGCCGTGCAGCAACCGGGCGCTGCGCCTGCAGGTCGTGCCCGCGCCGCTGGCCGCCCGCCACGAGAGCAACTCGCCCTGCAACAGCCGGGCCCGCGAAGGCCTCGTGAACGTGTGCTTCTTCGGCGCCGAGCCTGCGGCGGCGACGCGGACCGTCGCGCTCGTCGGTGACAGCCATGCGTCGCACTGGCGCGCGGCGCTGGACATCGTCGCGCGCGAGCGCGGCTGGCGCGGGCTGTCGATGACGCGCACGAGCTGCCCGTTCTCGGCGGCGACGCACCGCATCGCCGAGCCGGCGCGCTCGCGCTGCGTGACCTGGGTCCAGGCGCTCCCGGGGTTCTTTCGCGCGCACCCGGAGATCGACGTGGTGTTCGTCGTCGCCCTCGCGGGCGGCAAGGTGGTCGTGCCGCCGGGGCGCAGCGCCGACGAGGCCAGGGTCAACGGCTACCGCAACGCGTGGGCGAGCCTGCCCGCCAGCGTGCGCCACATCGTCGTCATCCGCGACACGCCGCGGATCTCGCACCGAACCGTCGCCTGTATCACCCGCGCGCTGCGCGACCACCTGCCGGCCGGCGTGGCCTGCGCGCCGCCGCGAGCCGCGGCGCTCACGCCCGACCCGCAGGTGACCGCCGCCGGCCAGGAGCAGCCCGGGCGGCTGCAGGTCGTGGACCTCACCCGCGTGCTGTGCAGCCCCCGCCTGTGCTTTCCGGTGATCGGCGGCGCGCTCGTCTACAAGGACCTGCACCACCTCAGCCTCGTCTTCGCCAGGACCTTGGGGGTGCCGCTGGGGCGGCAGGTCGATCGCGCCGCGCGCGCTTGGCCGGCGGGCTGACGTCAGATGCAGAGCGCGCTGGGGAAGCCCGGCGCGGCGGCCTGGGTCTCCGTGCAGTCGAGCTTGGGGCGATAGAGGATCAGCCGCCAGCGATCGGGCCCGAGGCGCCAGGCCGCGATCCGGACGCGCTCGCAGGAGAAGCGCTCGCCGCGGAAGCCCGGCTTGCAGGCGTTGATGACGAAGCGCGTGCGGGCGAAGCCGGCGGTGCAGCGCCGGCTCTCGACGCGGATGGGATGCGGATCGTCGACGTCGTCGCGCAGGGCCGTCGCAAACGCCCTGTCGGTGCAGCGCCGCAGCGCGGGATCGGGCGGCGGCGCCTTGCAGAGCGACCGGGCGGCCGCCTGCGCCGGGCACGCGCCGGGCACGTCGCGAGCGCTCTCGACCCAGACCCCGGACGCGTCGTGCCACAGGACGACCGCGCGCGTCTTGCCCTGCCTGACACGCGTCAGCGCGTACGCCGGAGCGCAGCGCAGCGTCTGCACCGACGACGCGCTGCCGGGCGCGGCGGCCTGCAGGGCGTGCAGCAGCGCCGGCTTCGTGCAGGCCGCCTTCGCGGCGACCGTCGCGGTGGACGCCTTGTTGCCGGAGCCGCCGCAGCCGCTCAGCAGCGCGGCCAGGAGGGCCAGAGCGATCGCCGGGATGCGGAGTGCTCGTGCCACGCGCGCCCATTCCAGCACAACGCGGGCTCCACAAGACCCGGCCCGCCAGCTCGATCGTCTCGCGCCGCAGCAGGGCGTGACCTACTGCGCCTGATGGGGCAGCGGGCTATCTGAGCGAGTTGATGCGCCGCGCGACGTTCTGGGTGGGGACGTCGGGCAGGCTTCGCCGGTGGCGGCAGTGACGCGTCCGCGCGCGCCTCCGCGTGCGGGCGAGGTCATCCGCTCGGTCTGACGATCGCGTGGTCGTAGGCGTAGACGACGATCTGCACGCGATCGCGTAGCGCGAGCTTGGCGAGGACGTGGCCGACGTGGGTCTTGACCGTCGCCTCGGAGAGGACGAGCGACGTCGCGATCTCGGCGTTGGACAGTCCCCCGGCGACTGCGATCAGGACCTCGTACTCGCGCGGGGTGAGCGTGGCGAGGCGGGGATCGGTGGGTGGCACTGCGCTCGCAGACCCGGCCTCGGGCAGCTGATCGGCGACGGTCTCCAGGAGGCGGCGCGTCGTGCTCGGGGCGACGACGGCGTCGCCGCTGGCGACGGCGCGGATCGCCGACAGCAGGTCGGTGGGTGGAGCGTCCTTGAGCAGAAATCCGCTGGCGCCGGCGCGCAGCGCGGCGTAGGCGTATTCGTCGAGGTCGAACGTGGTGAGGATGATGATCCGGGCACGGCTCCCGGCTGCGATGAGCTCGCGCGTGGCGTCGACGCCGTCCAGGACGGGCATCCTCACGTCCATGAGGATGAGGTCGGGATCAAGTTCGCCGGCCAGAGCAACCGCCGCCTGCCCGTCGCCGGCCTCGCCGACGACGTCGAGGTCGGGCTGAGCGTCGAGGACCATGCGAAAGCCCATTCGCAGCAGCTCCTGGTCGTCGGCGAGCAGGATGCGCGTGGTCACGGCGCGACCGGCAGCTCGAGCCGGACGCGCCAGCCGCCCTCGGGCCGCGGACCGGCGCTGACATTGCCCTCGTAGACGGCAGCGCGCTCGTGCATGCCGCGCAGGCCGCGGCCGGCGACGGGGTCGGCGCCCGGCCGGCCCGCGCCCGTGTCGGCGACCTCGACGACCAGGCGCGCGCCGTCGTAGTCCAGCGACACGTCGACGCGAGCCCGCGGCCCGGCGTGCTTGAGCGTGTTGGTGAGCGCCTCCTGGACGATGCGGTAGGCGGCGAGCTGCATGCCCGCCGGCAGCCCGGCGCACGGGCGGCCCGCGGTCTCGTAGCGCACCGCGAC
>JAXDFS010000396.1:0-3432 GCA_034665465.1 Solirubrobacteraceae bacterium | reverse complement strand
CCGCGCCAGCTCTCGCTGTTTCAGATCCTCGACCGCGACGACCTCTTCGTCGTGGGAGACGAGCAACAGTCGATCTACGGCTTTCGCAACGCCGACGTCGAGGTCTTCCGCAGCCGCCGTTCGGCGCTGGCCGCCGACGGCCGCGTCGCGACGCTCGCGACGAACTTCCGCAGCCGCGGCGCGATCCTCGAAACGATCAACGCCGCGTTCGCGCCGCGCCTGGGCCCCGACTTCGTCGCGCTGCGCGAGTGCCGCGAGCCCGCCGTGGTGGAGGAAGCGCCCGGCCCGCTCGTCGAGCTGCTGCTCACCGACCAGGCCGGCTGGGACGACGACGCGATCGAGCTCGGCGAGCTGCCGCGCGGCGCCGCCTGGCGCCACGCCGAGGCGCGCCTGCTCGCCCAGCGCGTGCGCGACCTCGTCGACGCGGGGGAGGCGCGCCCGGAGGACGTCGTCGTCCTGTTCCGCGGCCTCGGCGACCTGCCCGTCTTCGAGCGCGCGCTCGAAGATCAGCGGCTGCTGACGCTGTCGGTCGGCGGTCGCGGCTACTGGGGCCGCCAGGTCGTGCGCGACCTCTGCGCCTGGCTGTCGGCGCTGGCCAACCCGCGCGACGAGACGGCGCTCTACGGCGTGCTGGCCTCGCCGCTCGTCGGCCTGTCCTCCGACGCGCTCGCCCACGTGGCGCGCGCCGGGCGCGGCAACGCCTGGCGCGTGATCTCCGCGGGCGGCGACGCGCTGCCGGCGCGCCTGCGCGACGACGACCGCGAGCGCCTGGCGGTCTTCGCCCGGCGCTTCGGCGCCGAGCGCGAGCTGGCACCGCGGCTGGGTCTCGACGAGCTCCTGCGCCGCGTCGTCGACGCCACCGCCTACGACCTGCACGTGCTGCGACTGTCCGGCGGCGCGCGGCGGCTGGCCAACGTCCACAAGCTCATGCGCCTCGCCGCGGCCTTCGAGCGCGACCACGGCCGCGACGTGCGCGGCCTCGCCGACCTCGCCACGGCCGAGCTCGAGGCCGAGGCGCGCGAGACCGACGCGCCGGTCGAGCTCGGCGACGTCAAGGCGGTGCGGCTCATGACGATCCATGCCGCGAAGGGCCTCGAGTTCGGCACGGTGTGCGTCGCCGACCTCGGGCGCCGGCGGCCCGGCGACGGCGACGTCGACCTGCTCGCCGACCCGCGGACGGGGGAGGTCGGCCTGCGGCTCGTCGGCCTCGACGGCACGAGCGACAGGGCGCTGGACTTCGAGGCGCTGCGCGACCGCGCCCGCGCTCGCGACGCGCACGAGGAGGAGCGGATCCTGTACGTCGCAGCGACCCGGGCCCGCGACCGCCTCATCCTCAGCGGCTGCGCGCCGCTGGCGCCATGGCCGAAGGCGGGCCCCTCCGCCGCGCCGCTGTCGTGGCTGGCGCCTGCGCTGCTGGGCGGCGACCTCGCCAACCTGCCGGCGGCCGAGGAGGCGCTGCGCGACGTGACCTGGCTGCAGGACGGCGGGCACGAGGCGCGGCTGCGGGTCGTGCTCAACGCGCCCGCCACCGTCGGCCGCGTGCTGCGGGCGCAGTCGCTTGCGCCGGCCGGGGCCCGCGAGCCGGTCGCGCCCGCGCCGCCGGCGCACGCGCCGCAGCCCGAGCCCGCCGCGCCGGCGCCCGCCATGCGGACGCTGTCGTACTCGGCGCTCGCGAGCTGGGGCGAGTGCGGCTACCGCTTCTACCTGACGCGCCTGCTCGGGCTGCCCGAGGAGCCGCTCGCCGCCGCCGCCGGCCTGCCGGTGCCGGTGCCCGCGGCCCTGGATCCGCGGCTGCGCGGAACGCTCGTCCACGAGCTGCTCGAAGCTGACCCGCCGGCGCCCGCGGCCGAGCGGGTGGCCGGCGTCGCCGCGGCGCACGGCGTGCAGCTGTCGGCGCTCGAGGCCGCCGACGTCGCCCGCCTGGCAGACGCCTTCGCGAGCTCGCCGCTGGCGCGGCGAGTCGCGCGAGCGCGCTCGGTGCGCCGCGAGCACGGCTTCACGGTGGCGCTCGGTGGCACGCTGCTGACCGGGATCGTCGACGTCCTCGCCCACGAGCGCGGCGGCGCCCAGCTCGTCGTCGACTACAAGAGCGACGGCCTGGGCCCCGAGACCGACCTCGAGGCCTACGTGCAGGAGCACTACGGCGTGCAGCTGCGCGTCTACGCGCTGGCCGCGCTGCGCGGCGGGGCCGCGCGAGTCGAGGTCGCCTACGCGTTCCTCGAACGCCCGCTGGAGCCCGTGCAGCGCCACTTCGAGGCGGCCGACGCCGACCGCCTGCAGGACGAGCTGCTCGCGCTCGCCGCCGGGATGCTCGCCGGCGAGTACCCGGTCACCGACCGCCCGCACCGCGACCTGTGCCTCACCTGCCCGGGCCGGCGCGCGCTGTGCTCGCACCCCGAGGAGCTCACGCTGCGCGAGCGCCCCCAGCCCTGAGCGCTCACTCCCGGTCGGCCGTCCCGCGGCCGTCGATCACCGCGTTGACCTCGGCGCCGAACAGGAACGCGATGTTCGACAGATAGATCCACAGCAGGAGGATCACGGCGCCCGCGAACGCGCCGTACGTCGCGCCGTACCTGCCGAAGTTCGACACGTAGACGAAGAAGCCGGCCGAGGCCAGGATCCAGATCAGCACGCCGGTCACGGCGCCGGGCGTGATGACGCGGATGCGCCGCGGGCTGATGTTCGGGGCAAAGGCGAACACGAGCGAGTAGATCGCCATCACGGCCGCGATCGCCACCGCCCAGCGCGCGAAGCGCCAGATGCCGGTGGCCGTGGCGCCCAGGCCGATCGTGCCGAAGAGGTCGCCTGCGAGGCCGCCACCGAGGAAGACCGAGAACAACGCGATCACGGCGAGCACGATGACGACGATCGTCCAGCCGACGTCGACGAGCTTGTGCCTGAGGAAGTTGCGCGTCTCCTTGACGCCGTAGACCTCGTTGAGCGCGCGGCCGGCCCCGCCGAAGGCGCCCGCCGCGCCGTAGAGCGCGACGGCGATGCCGAGGACGAGCGTGAGGCTGACCCCGGCGCCGGTCCGGCTCACGAGCCCGCTCAGCGAGGCGTCGAGCGCGTCTGTGACGGTCGTGGGGGCGCCGTTGTCGCTGGCGTACTTCACGGCCTTGGAGACGACCGTCTGGTCGCCGAGCAGGCCCAGCAGCGAGATGCCGACCAGCAGCGCCGGGAAGAGCGACATCATCGTGTAGTACGTCAGCGCCGCGGCGCGGTCGGGCATCTCGTCGGCCAGGAAGCGCTTGAACGTCCGCTTGGCCGTGGCGAACATGGCCCCGTGGTGCCCCTGCGCCGGGGGCGTCAATCGCCGCGGCGGCTACTCGGCGCGGCCGGGCAGCAGCGCGTGCCCGTCGGCGACCGCGTGCGCGAGATCGACCACGCGCCGGTTCGAGCGCCGCGCCTGCTGGCGCAGCAGCTCGAAGGCCT
>JAXDFS010000395.1:0-4709 GCA_034665465.1 Solirubrobacteraceae bacterium | reverse complement strand
GCAGGCGAGGCGCTCTGCGTCCGCGGAGGCCTTCAGCCCGGTGACGAGCTCGCAGCGATAGCCGTCGTCGGCCGCCTGGGTGACCTTGCGCACGCGCACGGCGCCCGACCGGCCGGGCCGCGGTCGTGCCGACGCGGCCGAGCCGGCGGCCCGCGTGCGCGCCGGCGAGCCTGCCGCGCGCTTCTTCGCGGCCCCCGGCGGCGGGGCGGCGGGGCGGCAGATCGAGCAGTTCTCGATGAAGCGGTTGTGGCGGCAGAAGCTCGGTGGCACGAGCCCCCATTCTAGGGCGCGCCGCGCCGCAACCTTCGGCGCCCGCGCCACGTTTGAACGCTCACCCGGCCCCCGTCACGCAGAGAATGGACCGCCCGTGCCCGCCCGCTCCCGCATCCTCCTCACGCTTGCCGTCGTCGCGTCGAGCGCCGCCGGCGCGCCGGCCGCCAGCGCCGCCTGGACGGCCCCGCAGACGATCGTCGCCGACCGCGCCGCCTCGGGCGTCGGCGGGGCGGGCAACCGCCATGGCTCGGAGGCGTTCGTGTGGAAGGTGACGTCCGGGCGCGTCATCCACGCGGGAGGGCTGACCGCAGCTGCGAGCTGGGTGCGCGCGCGCGTCCGCCTGCCCGACGGGCGGCGCGGGCGCGTGCAGACGATCTCGAGCACCCGCGGGGTGGTCGCAACCCCGCAGATCGGCGTCGACGAGGCGGGCAACGTGACCGCGGTATGGACCCAGGCCGGGCGCCACCTTGCGATCATGGCCGCCTTCCGGCCGCACGGCGGGCGGTTCGGCGCGCCAGCCGAGATCGGGCGCTCGCAGCACTTCAACGACGCCCGGCCGGCGCTCGCCGGCGGCCGCTTCGGCGACGCCGTCGTCGCGTGGAACGAGGGCCGCAGCGTGCAGGTCGTGCGCCGCGGCCCGCCGGCCTGCACGGCGCGCCGCGCCCGCGCCTGCTTCTCGGCGCCG
Source organism: Solirubrobacteraceae bacterium (assembly GCA_034665465.1). Lineage (GTDB taxonomy): Bacteria > Actinomycetota > Thermoleophilia > Solirubrobacterales > Solirubrobacteraceae > CADCVQ01. The sequence goes on along the minus strand of JAXDFS010000395.1, from coordinate 3,751 downwards.
ATCGCCCTGCGCCGCGGCTCCGACCAGGCCGTCGCGATCGGCCCGCTCGGCAGCGCCTACGTCGTATGGGCGGCCGAGGTGCGCACCGGCGCCGACGTCCACACGCGCCTGCGCATGACGGTGCTGCGCCGCAGCGGGCGGCGACTGGGTCAGGAGCACTTCCTCTCGGCCTCCGGCGACGCGGGCCAGCCGTCGCTCGCGGTCCTGCGCGACGGCACCGCGCTCGTCGCCTGGCGCGCCTCGCTGCCCGCAGGCGGCGAGCAGAACGACCCGGCGCCGATCGTGGCCGTCGCGAGCACGCCCGACGCGGTGGCCGGCGCGCCGCAGACGGTGTCGGCGGGCCGCGGCGAGCTGCCGCAGTTGCGCGTCGGCGCGCAGGGCGAGGCGGTGCTCGCGTGGGACGGCTTCGACCCGACCCCCGGCAGCCCCGACGGCCCTCGGATCTCGGCCGCCGTCCGGCCCGCCGGGGCCGCCGCGTTCGGCCCGGCGACCACGCTCTCGCCGGCGGGCGTCGCCGCCGGCTTCGCCTCGCTCGCCGTCGACGCGGCGGGCAGCGCCTATGTCGTCTACAGCGCGGCAGCACCCTCCGCGAGCGGCCCGGTCGCGCTGTCGCACGTGCGCCCGCCCGGCGGCGCCTTCGGCGCGCCGATCGCGCTGGCGCCCGGGTTCTCCGGCCTGACCGTGCTCGCAGCCGGCGCCAGGGTCACCGCCGTCAGCGGCGCCGGCTCCGGCGGCGCCGGGCGCACGCTGGTGAGCGACTGGACGCCCTGAAGGCTCCTACGGCGATCCCAGCCGCTCGATCCCGCCGAGGAAGACCTGCGTCGCGAAGTGCGTCGCGCCCTCCACGTCGGGCGGGTCGCGCTTGACCATCGCGACCCCGACCTCCAGCGCCGCGCCGACCATCGCGGCGGCCATGTAGCCGGCGTTCAGCGGCGGGACGATCCCGAGGTCGATCGCGGTTCGCAGGTCGGCGGCGAGCTCCTCGATGCCGGCGCCGAAGATCGGCTCGTCGAACATCGTGCGGATCGTGCCGCTGTTGCGGCGCATGAGCTTGAACGCCTCGGGGTCGGAGGCCAGAAAGCCGAAGTACTCGCGGTAGCCGGCCGCGACGAACTCCTCCAGCGAGCCGGCCTCGCGGCGAGCTGCCTGCACGCGCGCGCGCACCGTCTCGGCGCTCTCCTGCAGGACGGCGCGAAACAGCGCCTCCTTGTCGGGGAAGTAGTTGTAGAACGTGCCGCTGGCCAGATCCGTGCGGCGGATGACGTCGCGCACCGTCGCCCCGCCGTAGCCGAGGTCGGCGAACACCGCCCGCGCGGCCGTCAGGATCGCGGCGCGGTTGGCGGCCTTCGTCGCCGCGCGGCGCCCGCGCCCGGGCTCGGTCGTGATGCTCACCGCGTCACGCCGCGACCGCTTCAGCGGCGACGCGCGCGGGCACCGGCAGCGCGAAGCCGGCGCTGCGGGCGCGCGCCTCGCCGCGCTTGCGCTCCCTGGCGAGCTCGAGCAGATAGCGGTCGAAGTCGACCTGGATCGTGTGCCGCTTGGAGGCGACGTAGCGCCGGCGCGTGCGGGTGGCCTGGCGGCGCACGTCGACGTCGATGGCCCGGCGCGGCGGCAGGTGGTAGCGCCCGCGGAGGTAGTCGGCCAGCCAGCTGCCCTGCGCCTCGGCCAGCGGCATGATCGCCCCCAGCGGCTGCAGCAGCCCGGCGAAGGCGAGGCTCGGGTTGCCCGGCAGAAAGACGCGGCGAAACAGCTCGATGCGGTTGTCGGGGGCGGTGAGGAAGCGGTCGTCGAAGAAGGGGAACGTGATCCGGTAGCCGGTGCAGAAGATGACGACGTCGGCGTGCACCTGCGTGCCGTCGGCGAAGCGCACCCAGTCGGGGCCCAGCCGCGCGATGTTCGGCCGCGGTGTGACCGCGCCGTGGCTGATGCGATCGAGGATGCGCCCGGAGACCGTCGGATGCGCGGCGCCGAAGCGGTGGTCGGGACGGGGCAGGCCGTAGCTCTCGGGGTTGCCGGTGTGCAGGCGCACGAAGAGCTCGAAGACCTTGTAGGTGACGCGATCGGGAACCACCGCGCTGTGCGGCAGCTGATCCATCGGCTTGCCGAAGAGGTACTTCGGCACGATCCAGGCGCCGCGCCGTGCTGCCAGGTGCGTGGTGCGCGCGACCTGGCTGGACTCGACGGCGATGTCCATCGCGCTGTTGCCCATGCCGAGCACGACGACGTCCTTGTCGCGCAGGAACTCGTTGTCGCGGTAGTCGTGGGCGTGCATCTGCAGGCCCTCGAACTCGTCCGCGCCGGGGAATGCCGGCTCCGGCCAGCGCGCATCCCAGTGGTGGCCGTTGGCGACGACGAGCATGTCGTACGCGCGCTTGGCGCCGCCGGCGCACGTGAGCTCCCACGTGCCGTCCGGGCGCTGCTCGGCATGCTCGACCGCGGTCTCGAACAGGATCCGGTCGCGGAAGCCGAAGCGGTCGACGTAGGCGTCGAAGTACGCGGCGATCTGGGTGTGGTGCGGGAAGTCCGGATAGGACCTCGGCATCGGGAAGTCCGAGTACTCCATGCGGTCGCGCGACGTGTTGATGTGCAGGTCGCGATAGGCCGCCGACATCCCGTTGCGATTGCCGAACACCCAGTTGCCGCCGACGCGGTCGGAGGCCTCGAAGCAGTCGAACGCAAGGCCGTGCTCGTGCAGCGCCTTCGCTGCCGCGATGCCGGACGAGCCGGCGCCGATGATCGCGGTTGTCGGCAGCGAGTTCACGTGGTCGGCAGGTCTTCCGGTGCGCCGCGCGTGACGCAGGCGTCACGTTAGCGCGTGACCGCGCGCTCGGCGGCGATCAGCACGCGCTCCATCTCCTCGCCGAACGCGCCGCCGCGGCCCTCCGCCAACTTCCTGCGAGCCGCCTCGAAGCCGAACCAGGTCGGATCGCGCCCGTGCTCCGCGCGCGCGCCGTCACAGGTGACCTCCAGCAAAAAGGCGGCGACGCGGTCCTCGCCGTAGCGGTACCGCGCGAGAGCGGTCGGAGAGATGCGGCCGCTGGCGCCGGCCTCCTCGACCGCCTCCCGCGCGGCGGCCTCGCCGGGTGTCTCGCCGCGCTCGCAGCCGCCCTTGGGGAAGGTCCAGCGGCTGCCGCTGCGCGTGCGCACCAGCAGGAACTCGAGCCCACCGCCGGCGCGGGGGCGCACGGGCACGGCGGCGACGACCTGACGCCGAGGGGCTGCCCGGGCGAGCCGCCGCAGCGCGGCGCCGAGGCCCTTCACCGCCATCGAGCGGCGCAGCCGGCGCGTGTCAGACGGGCGGGGGCGCGGGGTGCCTCAGATCCCCGCCGCGCCGGCGGCGCATGAGGTAGACGATGCCCGCGGCGCAGATGACGGAGATCAGGAGGCTGCCGGCATTGCGGCCGAGGAGCGCCGACGAGATCAGCCCGCCGATGAACGAGCCCCCGACGCCGACGGCGATCGTCATCGGTATCGACATCGGGTCCGGGCCGGGGATCGCGAGACGGCCGAGCGCGCCGACGGCCAGGCCGACCAGCAGGAGGATGACGATGAAGAGGAGCATGCGCGGACTCTACCCCGCGCCCCGGCGGCTCATGCGGCGACGCCGGGCGCGACGTGCTGGGGCGGGCCCGCGGGCCCCTCGTCGGCGCCGGATCGCAGCGACGCGGGCGTGTCGAGCGCGCCGAGATAGCGATCGACCATCCGCGCGCACTGGCGTCCCTCGTTGATCGCCCAGACGATGAGCGACTGG
>JAXDFS010000394.1:0-9099 GCA_034665465.1 Solirubrobacteraceae bacterium | reverse complement strand
AGAAGCAGTTCGCGATGGACCTGGACGTCCCGAACGCGCTGCCGACGATGGTCTGCCGCCCGCCGACGATCAACGGCAAGGCCGTCGGCATCCGCAACGCCGCCGAGGTCAGGGGGATGCCCGGCATCACCGACGTCGCGATCATCCCGCACACGCTGCTCGTCCCCGGCGGCGTCGCCGTGCGGGGCAAGACGTTCGGGCAGTGCATCGACGCGGTCCGGGCGCTGAAGGTCTCGTGGAGCAACGGCACGGCGGACGGCAAGTCCGACGCCTCCGTGCTGGCCGACCTCAAGAAGGCCGAGCTCCCGCTCACGCCGGCGCTCCCGGGCAACACCGCGGAGGAGGTCTTCACGTTCCGCTTCCGTCCCGGCGATCCGCTGGAGACGAACTGCGCGATCGCCGACGTGCGGTCGGGCAGCGCCGAGATCTGGTCGTGCTGCAAGTCGCCGATCCATGTGCAGGGCCTGATCGCGGCGACGATCCTCAAGATGCCGATCGGGAAGGTCAAGCTCCACGTCACGCAGGGGGGCGGGTCGTTCGGCCGCCACCTCTTCGCCGACGCGGCGTACGAGGCGGCGACGATCTCCAAGGTGCTGCGCAAGCCCGTGAAGCTCATGTGGCATCGCACGGACAACTTTCGCCAGGGCCGCGTGCACCCGATGAACACGTCGCGCGTGCGGATGACCTACTCGGGCAACAACGTGCTCGCGCTCGACCAGCGCCACACGAGCGTGGCGACGGACTTCTCGCACGGCTTCGGCGACGCCATCACGGCGGTCGACGCGCAGCTGCCGCTGCAGAACTTCGCCCAGTTCTCGACCACGATCTTCACGCTCACGCAGAACATCCCCTACGACTTCGGGGTCGTCACGCAGCTGCTCAACGAGGTCTACGACATCCAGACGTTCAACACGAGCAGCGTGCGCAACATCTACAGCCCGGACGTCCGCACGGCCTCCGAGCTCGTCGTCGACCGCGTCGCCGGCGAGATGGGCAAGGACCCGCTGGCGTTCCGGCGCGAGTTCGCCAAGGACGCCCGCATGCGCGCGGTGATCGACAAGGTCGCCGAGGTCGGCGGCTGGGGCAAGGCGATGCCCGCCGGCACCGCCCAGGGCATCGCCGTCCACAACGAGTACAAGGGCCGCGTCGCCTGCCTCGTCGAGATCGACTGCCGGCCGGAGACCGTCAACCGCAAGATCGAGAAGGCCTACACCGGCCCGCGCGTGACGAAGGTCGTCTACGCGGTCGACGTGGGCCTGCCGATCAACCCGCTCGGGCTGAGGGCACAGATGATGGGCGGGGCGATGGACGGCATCGCGCAGGCGCTCAGCTACAGCCTGCACCTCAAGGACGGGATGTTCCTGGAGGGCAGCTGGGACGACGCCCACTACACGCGCCAGTGGAACACGCCGCCGGAGCTCGAGGTCGTCGTCATGCCCCAGACCACCAACGAGCCCGGCGGGGCCGGGGAGTTCGGTGTCGCCGCGGCGATGGCCGCGACGGCCTGCGCGTACCGGCGCGCCACCGGGAAGATGCCCACGGAGTTCCCCATCAACCACAGCGACGCGCTCGACTTCGAGCCGTTCCCGACGATCCCGTCGATCCCGCAGTCGCCCACCGACGGCCTGAAGAAGGCCGGGATCAAGCGGCCCCGCAAGCACAAGAAGGCGACGGCGAAGAAGAAGAAGACGACCGCAAAGACCCCCGCCAAGAAGGGCAACTGATGCCTCAGCACACGTTCATCCTCAACGGCAAGCGAGTCACGGTCGACGTCGATGACGACGTCCGCGTGCTCTGGGTCCTGCGTGACGTCCTGGGCGTCACGGGCCCCAAGTACGGCTGTGGCCTGGGCGTCTGCCAGGCGTGCACGAGCCACATCAACGGCAAGGCGTTCAACCCGTGCTCGGTGCCGATCTCGCTGATCAGGTCGTCCGACGAGATCACGACGATCGAGGGGCTCGCCGCGACCGTCGGCAAGGACCTGCACCCGATGCAGCAGGCCTGGCTGGACGCCGACGTCGCCCAGTGCGGCTACTGCCAGCCGGGTCAGATCATGACCGCGGTGGCGCTCGTCAACGAGAAGAAGGCCAAGCGGCGCAAGGTCACCGACGCCGACCTCGAGGTGCTGCGCAACGTCTGTCGCTGCGGCACGTACCCGCGCATCCGCGAGGCGATCAAGGTCGGCGAGTCGCACATGGCGACGCCCCGCAAGCACAAGAAGAAGAAGAAGGTCGCGGCCAAGAAGCCGGCCGCGAAGAAGCGCGCCGCGGCCTGAGACGCCGGCGCCCGCCGCGGCCCTGTGGCCGCGGCGAAACGGGCCTCGCCCCGCCTCGCCGCGCCCCGCGCGTGTAGGGTCGCGCAAAAGGCGGGCGGCCCCGTCACGGGCGGCTGCCGGCGAGGATCGTCGAGGGGGAACGGATGAAGGGGCTCCTGTCGACGCGCGCGGCCCGAGCCTGGCTCGTCGTCGCGCTCGTCGGGCTTGTCGTCGTCGTGCTCGTGCTGGCCCTGGGGCTCCTGCCGCGCCTGTCGGCGGGCCAGCGCGTCATCGACGCCGCCGGGCCGGCGTTCACCGACGACCGGGTGGCGGGCGAGCGCGCCGGCGCCGACTTCATCTCGAGCTACGTCGACTTCGCGGGGCCGCTCATGACCACGCGCGGCGGCGGCAGCCGCGAGATCCCGTCGCTCGTCGCGCTCATCAGCCGCCGCAGCGGACTGTCGGCGGCGAGCGCCGCCGCCCTGCTGCGCCGCGAGGCGCCGCACACCGAGGCGCTGCTGCGGGCGCTCCCGTTGTCGGGTGTCTCGCGCGAGATCCCGGCGCTGACGCGCTATCTCGCCACGACGCTCAACATCACCGACGAGGCGCTCGCCGCGCAGTTCGAGCAGTCCTTCCCGCGCCTCGCGCAGGTGCTCACCGCCCTGCCGAGCGTCACGAGCGGCTGGAACGACATCCCCGGGATGGACGGCATGACGCGCTTCGACGACCGCACGGTCGTCCGGTCGATGCCGCGGCTGCGCGACTACCTCAGGGACGACCTCGTCGGCGCCGTCGAGCACGAGAAGGACGACTTCCAGGCCGTCGCCGGCAGCGGCGGCGTCGGCTACATCCCCAAGCTTCTGCTGGTCATCGGCGTCGCGATGGCGCTGTTCGGCCTCTTCGGCGTCCGGCGCGCGCGCAAGGCGCCGCCGGGCGGGCTGTCGTGGGCGCTCGTCGTCGCGACCGGGCTGCTGGTCGTGGTGCTCGTCGGGATCCTGCAGTACTTCCCGCGGCTGAACGGCGCCGACCGCGTCGTCTCCGGCCTGCAGCCGGCCTTCACGCAGGCGCGCGTCGCAGGCGACCGCGCGGGCAGCGACATGCTCGACCAGGCCGTCCTGTTCGGCGATCCGATCGCCACCCGCCGCGGCGGCGCGTCGGCGGAGGTGCCGCGACTCGTGGCGCTCGTCTCGCGCCAGACCAACGTCCCGCAGGCCAAGGTCCTCGCCGCCCTGCGCCGCCGCGCGCCGCGCACCATCGCGCTGGCGCAGGCGATCCCGCTCAGCGCGGTCGCGGGCGAGGTCCCGCACCTGCTGTCCGTCCTGGGCCGGCGGCTGAAGCTCCGCCGCCCCGCACTGCTCGCGGCGCTGCAGCGGCGAACGCCGCGGCTGGCGCAGTCGCTGCTCACCGTCCGCACCGTCGCGCTGCGCTGGCGCTCGATCCCGGGCACGTCGCAGCTCACGCGCTTCGACGCCACGACGCCGGTGCAGACGATGCCCGCGCTGGCGGCGTACCTCGACAAGGACGTCGTCCCCGTGTTCGAGGGCCAGCGCCAGAGCTTCGGCGATCTGGCCGACCCCTGGCCGCCGCTGAACGAGCTGCCGCCGCTGCTGCTGGGCGTCGGCCTGCTCGTCGCGCTCTACGGGCTGGCGATGATGCGCTTCGCGACCAGGCGCTGGTGACGGCCTGCCTCAGGCGACGTCGGCGGTCAGCGCAGGCTCGTCCTCGGGCGGGCCCTCGGCGGGGTCGTGGTCGCGGCGCTGGGTCGCGTCGCGGTCGGAGCCGGCGATGACGTCGTCGGGCGCCCTGTCCTTGGGCAGGAAGCCGGACTTCATCCCGAAGTAGACCGCCTGCGGGTGGTGGACGACGATCGCCAGCGTCGACTGCTCGGGCTCGACGGCGAAGCCGCCCGTGAGCGTCAGGCCGATCGCCGGCGCGTCGAGCAGGCGGTAGATCTTCTCGTGCTCGGACTGGTCCGGGCAGGCGGGGTAGCCCCAGGAGTAGCGCCGCCCCTCGGTCGCGCCGATGCCGAGATCGCTGCGGACCCTGGAGTGCAGCCACTCGGCGGTGCCCTCGGCCGACTGCACGCCGAGGCCGTGCGTGAAGAGCTGCTCGGCGAACTCGCCCTCGGCCTCCAGGCGCGTGATGACCTCGGTGACCTCCGGCCCGACGGTCACCGCCTGCAGCGCGACGACGTCCAGCTCGCCGCTCTCCTTGGGGCGGAAGAAGTCGGCGAGGCAGATGCGCGAGTGGCCGGGCTGGCGCGGGAAGACGAGGCGCTCGAGCACGGTCTCGCGGTCGCCGGGATCGAGCACGACGACCTCGTTGCCCTCGCCGTAGCAGGGGAAGTAGCCCAGGCGGGCGCGCGGGCGCAGGTAGTCCTGCTCGCGCCACATGCGCTCCAGGCGCGGCTGAAAGTCCTCGTCGACGAGCTTGCGCCACTTCTCGCCCTTCACGCCGCGCCCGCCCCAGTGCAGCTTGAAGAGCACGTGGGTGTCGAGGTGCGGGTAGATCTCGTCGAGCGGCACGGGGATCTCGCGCGCGCCCCAGAACGGCGGCTCGGGGACCGGGACGTCGGTCCGCGCGGCCGAGCGAACGCTGTCGTCGTCGGTGATGAGCGGCGGCGGATCCTTGCCGAACTCGCGGAAGTGCTTGGCGGCGGCGCGCGTCTTGGTCACGAGCGCGGCGCGGGCCTCCTCGTCGATCAGCTGGTCCATCTTGTTGAGGCCCTCGAAGGCGTCCTTGCAGTAGAAGACGCCGGGCTCGTAGATCTCGTCGGACTCGCGGCCCTTGGGGTACAGCGCGCGCAGGCCGAAGTCGCGGTTGATCGCCGCGCCGCCGATCAGCACCGGGAAGTCGAGGCTCTTGGAGTGCAGCTCCTCGATGCACAGCGGCATCTGCTTGGACGTCGAGACCAGCAGCGCGCTGAGCCCGATCGCCGTCGCGTTGCGCTCCTGCGCTGCCTCGAGGATCACCGAGATGGGCACCTGCTTGCCGAGGTCGACGACCGTGTAGCCGTTGTTGGTGAGGATCGTGTTGACGAGCGACTTGCCGATGTCGTGCACGTCGCCGAAGACGGTCGCGATGACGACCGTGCCCTTCGTGTAGCCCTCGACCTTGTCGAGGTACTCCTCGAGCTTGGCCACGGCGCGCTTCATGACGGTCGCCGACTGCAGGACGAAGGGCAGGATCAGCTCGCCGGAGCCGAAGAGGTCGCCGACCTCCTTCATCGCGGGCAGCAGCACCGTGTTCAGCGTCGGGACGGCGCCGATCTTCGCGACCGACCGCTCGACCCACTCCTCGACGCCCTCCTTCTTGCGGCGCAGGATGTGGAAGTGCAGCGCCTCCTCGGGCTCCATGCCCGCGGTCGGGTCGGCCTTCTCCTCCTCGGCCACGGCGGTCTGTGACTCGAAGTGCTGGATGTAGCGCTCCAGCGCGTCCTCGCGGCGGTTGAAGACGAGGTCGTCGGCGAGCGCGCGCTCCTCCTCGTTGATCTCGCCGTACGGCGTGATGTGGTTCGGGTTGACCATCGCGAGGTCCAGCCCGGCCTCGACGCAGTGATGCAGGAAGGCCGAGTTCAGGACCGCCCGCGCACGCGGCGTGACGCCGAAGGAGACGTTCGAGACGCCCAGCGACGTCTTGACCATCGGGATGTGCTGCTTGATCGCCCGGATGCCCTCGATCGTCTCGACGGCCGACGGGCGCCACTCCTCCTCGCCGGTCGTCAGCGTGAACGTCAGGCAGTCGAAGATCAGCGCCTCGGGGTCGAGGCCGTGCTCGTCGCAGCACAGCTCCTTCAGGCGCCTGGCGATCTCGAGCTTGCGCTCGGCCGTCTTGGCCATGCCGACCTCGTCGATCGTCAGCGCGATGAGGCAGGCCCCGTGGGCGAGCGCCAGCGGGACGACCTTGTCGAGCTTGTCGCGGCCGGCCTCGAGGTTGATCGAGTTGACGATCGCGCGGCCCGGGATCTGCTCGAGCGCGGCCTCGATGACGCCCGGCTCGGTCGAGTCGACCTGGATCGGCGCCGGCTGCGAGAGCGACACGCGCTCGGCGACGCGGCGCATCTGCTCCGCCTCGTCGTCGCGCTCGACGAGCGCCACGCAGAGGTCGAGCACGTGCGCCCCGCCCTCGACCTGGTCCTCGGCGATCTGGTTGAGGCCGTCGTAGTCGTCGGCGAGGAGCATCTCCTTGGCCTTGCGCGAGCCCTGTGAGTTCACGCGCTCGCCGACCATCGTCGGGCGCGGCTCCTGCACCAGCGGGGTCGCGGTGATCATCGAGCTGACGTGCGCGGGGCGCGGCGCCGGGCGGGCCTTGACCCGGCGGCCCCTGACGCTCTCGGCGAGCGCGCGGATGTGGTCCGGGGTCGTGCCGAAGCAGCCGCCGAAGATGCTCACGTCGTAGCGCTCGACGTAGTCGATCAGCGTCCTGGAGAAGGGCTCGGCGCCCTCGGGGAAGATCGTCTGGCCCTCCGGGCCCTGGATCGGGATCCCGGCGTTGGGGATGCACGACACCGGCACCGGCGAGAACTCGCCCAGGAAGCGGATCGCGTCGCGCATGTCCTCGGGGCCCGTGGAGCAGTTCAGCCCGATCGCCGCGACGCCGAGCGCCTCGAGCGTCGCGAGAACCGCCGAGATGTCGGTGCCCAGCAGCATCTTGCCGCCGTTGGGCAGCAGCGAGACCTGGGTCTGGATCGGCACCTCGCGCTGCGCCTTGCGCATCGCCTCGCGGGCGCCGAAGACGGCGGCCTTGACCTCGAGGATGTCCTGCGCGGTCTCGATCAGGATGACGTCGACGCCGCCGTCGACGAGCCCCAGGCACTGCTCGGCGAATGCGTCGGCGAGCGTGCGGAAGGAGATGTTGCCGAGCGTCGGGTCGTCGGACGCCGGCAGGAAGCCGGTCGGCCCGACCGAGCCGGCGACGTAGCGCTTCTCGCCGGCCGCGCGCCGCGCGATCTCCGCGGCCCTGAAGTTGATCTCGTAGGTGGCCTCGCCCAGGCCCCACTCGTCGAGCTTCAGGCGGCTGGCCTGGAAGGTGTCGGTCTGCAGGACGTCGGCGCCGGCCTCGATGAACGAGTCGTGCACGCCGGCGATGACGTCGGGGCGGTTGAGCACGAGCGCCTCGTGCGCGCGGCCGGGAAGCCGGTAGTCGTGCTCGAGCGAGAGATCGAACTGCTCGAGGGTCGCGCCCATGCCGCCGTCGTAGAGCACCACGTGGGTGCGGATCGCTGAGGAGTAGTCACGCATCTGCACACGATGCTAGGCGACACGCGCCCTGATCCCGTCTGCGCGCCAACTTTTCTTGCGGCTACGCGGCGCCGGCGAGGCGCGATGCGAGCTGTGCTTCGAGGATCTCGACGTGGAGGTGCTCGAGGCTCTGGACGCGGCGCACCCAGGGCGCCGCCACTTGATGGGCGACGCCTGCGTCCTCGATGTCGAGCGATCCGGCGAGTGCCCGCCAGGCGTCGGCGAGGTCGTCGCAGACGAGCGCCGCCTCTCCGAGACGCGGCGACTTCAGCAACCCCGCAGAGTCGTGCAGGAAGCGCGCCTGCAGCGACCGGTACAGCGCGCCGCCGCTGCCGCCGTGGCGGATGCGGAAGCGCAGCGCGCCGAGCGTCTGGCCCAGCCGCGCGCCGGTCATGGCGGGGAGGTCCGCCCAGGTCGCGGCGACCGCGTCGATCGCCGCAAGGCCGCTGCACATGTGCGGGTGGTCGCACAGCGGCGGCGTGCGCATGTTGTGCACTGTGCGCTGCAGCGCCGACCAGACGGCGACGTAGGGGTCGGTCAGGCCGCGGGCGACCGGCTGCAGGCGCAGCATCCCGTGGCGCGCCGGCTCCGGCCAGGCCGGCGAGCGGCGTGCGCGGGCGAGCGAGCGCAGCGAGCAGCGCTGGGGCTCGGGGAAGCTCTGGTCGGCGACCCAGACGGTGCCGTCGTGGGGCTCGTAGCCCGTGACCACGATCGCGTGGCGGGTGTCGTGGCGGCCCCCGTCGCGATAGTCCAGCTCGCCGCGGTCGGCGCGCACGAGCGCCGGGCGGCCGGCGTCGAGCTCGGCCCGCAGCAGGTCCCAGGCCTCGCCGGGATCGTCGCTCGTGCACCAGTCGGCGGTCAGGCCGAGGTGGTGGCAGAGCTCGGCCTCGATCGACGCCGTGCGCCCGTCGAGGTCGATCGCGGGCAGCGCCGTGCCGGCGATGCGCGCGCGCAGCGCCATGCCGCCGGACAGGCCGAAGACGGCGCCCTCCGACAGCGGCTCGGCGGAGTAGGAGAGGCCGTGGTGCTCGAGCAGGTCGCGCAGGGCGCCGCTGGCGGCGTGCTCGGCGACGCGATGGCGAAAGAGCTCGTCCGTCGTCCGCAGCCCAGGGCCCATGTTCGCTCGGCGTGACTTTCGGGTGAACAACGTTCACCGGCGAACGTCGCCCAGCTCAGGTCACGAGCGTGGCGAAGAGGCGCTCCAGGGTCGCGGCGGGGTCGCAGGTCAGCCCGGTGTGGACCTCGGAGGGCTGCAGGATCGTCGAGGCCGGGGCGACGATCCAGCCGAAGCGCTCCGACGCCTCCAGGGCGGCGAGCGCGCCGCCCTCCGGCTCGCCGCAGACCACGCTGCGCAGCGCGTCCAGGCGCTCGCGGATCGGCGCGGGATCCAGGCCGGGGTCCAGCGCCGCCAGCCGCGCGCCGTCCAGATGCGTGCGCATGTCCAGGAAGTCGTGCTGGCGGCTGTAGAGCACGATGCCGGCGTTCAGGCGCTCGCCGCGCTCGGCGCGCGGCACCACGCGCAGCAGCGCGTAGGCGAAGGGCTTGGCGGCGGGCTCATCCGCGGGCACGGCGGACCTCCTCGACGAACGAGCGCGGGCTGCCGAG
>JAXDFS010000393.1:0-4680 GCA_034665465.1 Solirubrobacteraceae bacterium | reverse complement strand
CCCGGGTTCTCGACGTTCCCGAAGTGGTCCAGCAAGCGTCCGTTGCCCAGGCCGTAGCCGCCCAGGTAGACGGTCCCGCCGGCGAAGGTGCCGTTCGCGTCGAGATTGACCGAACGGGCTGCCATGCCGACGCGGTAGGTCTTCGGCGGCTTGCTCGGCGCCTTCGCGGCGGCGGCCGCGGGCAGGAGGAAGGTGGCGGCGAGCGCGAGCGCGAGCGCGCCGAGGCTGGACAAACGCTGCATGCCCTCCAAACGGGCCGCCCGGCGCCCCGCTTGCGCCCAATCCGCCCCTAACCGGCTATCGCTTGAGGACTGTCGCGGCGGTCCAGACGCCGTTCCCGCCCTGCGTCAGCGGATACGCCAGATCGCCGTCCAGGGCCCACATCTGCGCCCCGCGATCGCGGCCGGCGAGCCATCCGGGCGCCATTCGGGTCAGATCGGCGCGCTCGAGCGACGCGCGCAGGGCTGACACGGCCGCCTCGGTGCCGACCGCGACGTCAACCCGCTGGCGGAAGCGCAGCAGGCAGTGCCAGGTGGGCTGGATGGCTCGGACCTCGTCGTGATGCTTGGAGACCGGATCGAGCATGGCGTGAGCGTCCGGTCTCGGCTACCCGGCCACGCGTCCGCGGAACTCCACTACAGCTCGCCCGGCGCGTGCGCCGCGGCGGGGTTCGCTACGCCGGATCTTCGACGTAACCCGCCGCTGCGCACTCATCGCAGTACGCAGACGGGGGGACGCGGGGCTGGAAACAGCCTGGGCGACAGCAAGTCGCACCACGCTTGGGCTTTCCGCGTCCGATTCGCTGAGAGGCCTCCTGCTTGAGCTCGCGTCGAATACGACGCAGCTGCTCAGCATGCTCCTTGCAAAAACGGCTTCCGGGCATTGCAGGCCGAGAACACCTATCGCCAGAACGACAACGCATAGGTAAGGAACGTTACTAGGCGCATTGCCCTTCCGTCCAGGTTTGCCCTAAAACCACCACCCGAGCGCGTTGACATTTATCCTGATCTGGTGTTAGGCGTCCCCAATTCGGGCGGCAAGGTTGCCCCTGCCGGTTCCCCTTCACATGCTCAGGTTCTGGATCAACTGGACCTCGCGGTAATTGCCACGGACGCCGAGGGGATCGTCACGACGTGGAATTCCAGGGCCGAGACCCTTTATGGATGGGCGCGTTCGGAAGCCTGCGGCGAGCACGTCATCGACCTGATGTTCCCGCCCGACAGCCGGCGAGCCGCCGAGTCGATCCTCGCCACCCTCCAGGGCGGCGAGCCCTGGCAGGGGCCGTTGCGGCTGCGGCGCAAGGATGCGTCAACCGTCGGTGCTTTCGTGAAGAACTCGCCGATCCTGGACGACGATGGCGCCCTGATCGGCGTCGTGGGGGTGTCGATCGAGACCTCGGATCCCGAGTTGGCGACGGCGGTTCGAGCCCTTGCCGAGATCGACCGCGGCGTGCCGCGGCGGCGCCCACGCACGCTGAGCCCGCGCGAGCGCGAGGTGCTCGGTCTGCTGGCGCGCGGCCTGACCGGAGAGCAGATCGCCGAGCGGCTGGTGCTGTCGCCCGAGACGATCCGCACGCACATCCGCAACGCCCGCGAGAAGCTGGGCGCCAGCACCCGCGTCGAGGCGGTCACGATGGCCCTGATCGCGCGCGAAATCCAGGTCTAGCCGGCCCAAGGGACAGCCGAGGAGACAGCCGGCAAGACGCTCGGTCCCCGGACGCTATTGACACAACCCTCCCGATGTCCTCAGAGGGGATCGGGAGGGTTGTGTCAGTAGCGCGGGCGCTAGAACAGCGTTACCAGGACGTACAGCGCGGGGGCGAAGAGCAGCGCGGGGAGGAAGTTGCCCACGCGCACGTCCTTCAGGTCGAGCAGCTTCAGCGCGATGCCGATGATCAAGACGCCGCCGGCGCTCGTCAGCGCTGCCAGCGCCTGGCCGTGCTCGGGCAGGAGGTCCTTGAACAGGGTTGCGCCGGTTGCGATCGCGCCCTGGTAGACGAAGACGGTCACTGACGCGAGAGCCACGCCCCAGCCGAGGGTGCCCGCCAGCGCGACCGACGCGAACCCGTCGAGCAACGCCTTGGTGGCCAGTGCCTGGTAGTCGCCGTTCAGGCCGTCCTGGATCGCGCCGACCACCGCCAGCGGCCCGACGCAGAACAGCAGGCTGGCGGTGAAGAACGCCTCGCTGACCGTCGAGTGGCTGTCGTCGCGCGAGATGGCTCGCTGTACCCGGTCGCCCAATCGGGAAAGCCGCCGCTCGATGCCGATCGCCTCGCCGGCGATGCCGCCCAGCAGCACGCCGCCGATCACGTACAGCGGGTTGGTGTCGCGCCATGCCAGGGCCAGGTCGACGCCGATCACCAGCACGACCAGCCCGAGCCCGGCCAGCACGCGCTCCTGGATCTCCTTGGGCAGGCGGCCGCCGACGAGGACGCCGATCAGCGTGCCCGCGAGGATCGTCCCGACGTTGATGAGGGTGCCGGTCAAGCGCGCGGACCCTAACGCGGGGCGAGCCGCCCGGCGGCGGAAAAGCCTTTAGGCGTGGGCTATGCGTGCTGCGTCTTGCCGCGCGCAGCGAGCGCGAGCCCCGCGAGCACGCCGACGCCGGTCACGACGAAGCCGACCACCACGGCGGCGCCGTTGCGATTGCTCGCCGCCAGCGTCAGCAGCAGCGGCACCACGAAAGCCAACAGGCCCCACGGCCAGCCGGCCGCGTAGCCGAACGCCAGGCCCAGCAGGAACAGGATCACAACGAACATCACTCAGCCCCCTATGGAGAACATCGCTTCGAGGTCGTGCTCGGAGAACGTCCGAAACGCGGTCATCGTGTACGTCCGCGCGATGCCCGGCAGCTGCGCGAGCGACTCGGTCACCACTTTCGCGAGCTGGTCGGGATCGGCGACGCGGATCATCGCGACGAAGTCCCACTCGCCGGTGACCGACCAGGCCTCCGACACTCCATCGATCTCCGCGAGCTGTCCACCCAGCGTGCCGAGCGCCTCCCGCTCCGCGCTGATCAGGACCACGGCGTGCGTCACGGCCGGGAGGATACGGTCGCGCCGCCGGATCATGATGCGCGCGGCGCCCTTTAACTGCGCTTAAGGGCGCGCGCATAAGCATCCCGCCGATGCGGCGAGGCAAGCTCGGCACCCGGATCCTTCTGGGCGTTGTGGCCCTGCTGCTCGTGATCCAGCTCGTCCCGTACGGGCGCTCGCACGCGAACCCGCCAGTCACACGCTCGCCGCACTGGGACAGCGCACGGACCGCGCAGCTCGTGGCCGGCGCGTGCCAGGACTGCCACAGCAACCTGACGAACTGGCGTTGGTACTCGAACGTCGCCCCGGCCTCGTGGCTGATCCAGAACGACGTCGACGGCGGCCGCCGCAAGCTCAACTTCTCGCGCTGGGACCAGCCGCAGCCGAGCGTGGCGCAGGTCGTCCAGCAGATCCGCGACGGCAGCATGCCGCCGCTCCAGTACAAGCCCCTCCATCCAGCCGCGCGGCTGTCGAAGACCGATCGCGAGGCTCTGGCGCGCGGGATCGAGGCGACGTACCGGGCCGATCCGCCGCCGCTCAGGCAAGGCCGCGACTGAGGGTAGGTAACCTCTACATGGAGTGGTGTAAAGGTCTCAATGCCTCGCCTTGAAGAGACAACCCTGCACGGCCACCGCGTCCGCTACCGCATCGGCGGCGACGGCCCGGTGATCCTCCTGATCCACGGGATCACCGGCAGCTCCGCCCAGTGGGCCAGCACGATGGAGCTGCTCGAGTCCGACTACACCGTGATCGCGCCGGACCTGCTCGGGCACGGCGAGTCCGCCAAGCCGCGCGGCGACTACTCGCTCGGGGCCTACGCGAGCGGGCTCCGCGACCTGCTGGCCTGGCTGGACGTGCCGGCGGCGACGGTCGTCGGCCATTCGCTTGGCGGCGGCATCGCGATGCAGTTCGCGTACCAGTTCCCGGAGCGCTGCGAGCGCCTCGGCCTCGTCAACAGCGGCGGCTTGGGACGCGAGGTCAACATCGTGCTGCGCGCGGCGGCGCTGCCCGGAGCCGAGCTGGTCCTGCCGCTGATCGCGGCCAACTGGAGTCGCAGCGTCGGAGTGGCCGTCAGCGACGCCCTCGGGCGCCTCGGACTACGGGTCGGCTCGGACATGGCCGAGATGGCTCGGGGCTACGCGTCGCTGATCGACGGCGAGGCACGCTCGGCATTCCTGCACACGCTCCGTGCCGTGATCGAGCCCGGGGGCCAGCGCGTGAGCGCGGTCGACCGGCTCTACCTGGCCGAGGAGGTGCCGACGCTGATCGTCTGGGGCGAGCGGGATCCGCTGATCCCGGTCAAGCATGGCTATGCGGCACATGAGGCGATGCCGGGGTCGCGGCTCGAGGTCTTCGCGGACGCCGGGCATTTCGCCCAGCTGGACGAGCCCGTGCGCTTCGCCGGCGTGCTGGCCGACTTCATGGAGCAGACCGAGCCGGCGCGTATCGACGAGGCACTCATGGGGCAGCGTCTGCGCGCCTGACCCACCTACGATCGCGCGATGCGGCGGCTGCTCCTGCTCGTCAGCGCGATCGTGCTGCTCGACACCTCGTTTTACGCGTCGATCACGCCGCTGCTGCCCTATTACGCGGACCACGAGCATCTGACGAAGACCTCCGCGGGAATTCTGGCGGCGGCCTATCCC
>JAXDFS010000392.1:0-6328 GCA_034665465.1 Solirubrobacteraceae bacterium | reverse complement strand
GGAGAAAGGGCTCTCGGGCGGCATCAACCTATAGTTGAGGTTCAGACTGCTGGGCCCGCGGCTGCAACCCGCCCGCGACCGGGCGCTCGGGCACCCGCAGGTCGAGGTAGCTCGCGCCTCTCGACGTGCGGTGCGCCAGCACGACCGCGGCGGCGCTCCACTTCGCCTCGTATCGCGTGGTGCCGCCGAAGTAGAGCTTCGGCCCGCTCTCGAGCGTGGCGGCCAAGCCCTTGGGCCCGCGGTACACCCGCGCGACGCGCGCGCGCAGCGCCGGTGGCGCCGCGGCCAGCAGGCCGATCTCGCGCAGGGTCGTCGCGTCGCCGACGCGGTCGCCGTGCGGCGGGGCGGCGACCCCGACCAGCGCGAGGCCGTGCGCCGAGTTGCCGCGCAGGATCGTGCCGTCGGCCGCGACGGGCGTGAGCCCGGCGCCCGACTTCAGCGCCGCCACGGGCTCGTAGGCGTTGACGGTGATCGTGATCGCGTGCGGGAAGTCGGTCTGCGTGCGCAGGCTGCGCACGACCGGATAGGGCTCGACCGCTGTCTTCAGCGCGTCGCGGCGAACGTCGAGGACCGACATGTCCAGCGCGGCCTCGGTGAGGGCGGCGCGGACCGCGGGCGCCTGACGCCCGGCGATCCCGTTGACCGTGACCTTGCGCACCTGCACGAGCGAGCTGTCGCGCAGCCACATCGCGGTCGGCACCAGCACCGCGACCAGTGCCACCACGCCGAGGAGCACGCGCAGGCGACGGCGGGCGAACGAGGGCATCGGCTTGGTGTTCGGCGCGGGCGGCGGGGACCCTGCCATCTAGGGTGGTCGCGTGGCCGCGTCCCCTGCGCTGAGCGAGCTGACGACGCTGCGCCTCGGCGGCCCGGCACGGCGGATGCTGCAGGCCGTCGACGAGCAGGAGCTGCTCGACGCGGTGCGCGAGGCCGACGTCGCAGACGAGCCGCTGCTGCTGCTCGCGGGCGCCAGCAACGTGGTCGTCGCCGACGAGGGCTTCGACGGCACCGTGGCGCGGATCGCCACCCGCGGGATCGAGCGCCTGCAGCGCAGCGACGGGCGCGAGTGGCTCGAGGTCGCCGCCGGCGAGGAGTGGGACCCGTTCGTCGCCGCCTGCGTGGCGTCCGGCCTGGCGGGAGTCGAGGCGCTGTCGGGGATCCCGGGCTCCGTCGGCGCGACGCCGATCCAGAACGTCGGCGCGTACGGCCAGGAGGCCGCCGACGTCATCGTCTCCGTGCGCGCCCTGGACCGCAGCACCGGCGAGATCCACGACCTCGATCCCGAGAGCTGCATGTTCGAGTACCGCACGAGCGTGTTCAAGCGCGACCCCGGCCGCTGGGTCGTGCTGCGCGTGACCCTCGCGCTCGAGCACTCCTCGCTCTCGGAGCCGGTGCGCTACGCCGAGCTGGCGCGGCGCCTGGGTGTCGAGCTCGGCGAGCGCGCGCCGCTGGCAGAGGTCCGCGCAGCGGTGCTGGAGCTGCGCCGCGCGAAGGGCATGGTCCTCGATCCGGCCGACCCCGACTCGGTGAGCGCAGGCTCGTTCTTCACCAACCCGATCCTGCGCGCGCGCGACTTCGACGCCTTCGCGGCGCGGGTGGCCGGGCGGCTGGGCGCGGACGTCGTGCCGCCGGCGTGGCCGGAGGGCGAGCGCAGCGTCAAGACGTCGGCCGCGTGGCTGATCGAGCGCGCGGGCTTCGCGCGCGGGCACGGCCGCGCTGACGGGATCGCGATCTCGTCCAAGCACACGCTGGCGCTGACGAACCGGGGCGGCGGGACGACCGCGGAGCTCCTCGCGCTGGCGCGCGAGATCGCCGGAGCGGTGCGCGAGGCGTTCGGGGTGGAGCTGGTGCCGGAGCCGGTTTTCGTGGGCGTTGAGTGGTGACTGTTGTGGCCGGGTGGGGCGCCGGCGTTCGTGAACGGCAGCGATAAGGGGGGCGGGTTCCCCCGCCGGGGTGCGTCGAATTCGCACGCCTGCGCCCCGAACCCCGATCCGGCGCGAGCGGCGCCTTTGTACCGCTCAGCGACACGAACGCGCCACTCGCCGTGGCGCCGCGGGGACCGCCCTCCGTTCATCGCCGCCGCGTGACTGCCGGCTACGCCGAGACCAGTCGCCGCCCGAGCGCGTCGATGTCGCCGGCGCCCAGGACCAGGCACAGGTCCCCATCGCGCAGGGTCGCGTGCAGCACGCGCTCGGCCTCGTCGAATCCCGGCGTCCAGGCCACCGTCTGGCCGCGCCCCGCGTCGACGGCCGCCTCGGCGACGAGCAGGCCGCTGACGCCGGGGAAGTCCCCCGCGCGCTCGCGCGCGGGGTAGACGTCGAGCACGATCGCGACGTCGGCCTCGGCGAGCGCGGCGCCGAACTCGCGCGCCAGCAGCTGGGTGCGCGAGTACAGGTGCGGCTGGAAGGCGGCCACCACGCGCTGGGGGGCGAGCGTGCGGGCGGCGGCGATCGTCGCGCGCAGCTCGGTCGGGTGGTGGGCGTAGTCGTCGACGACGAGCGCGCCCGCCGGCGTCGTGCCCAGGCGCTCGAAGCGCCGCCCCGCCCCGCGGAAGTCCGCCAGCGTCCCGGCGAGCAGCGCAGGCTGCGAGCCCGCGATGACGCAGGCCGTCAGCGCGGCGGCGGCGTTCGAGACGTTGTGCAGGCCCGGGACCGACAGCGCGACCTGCTGCCCGGCCCAGGCGAAGCGCGAGCCGCCGTCGTGCAGCTCGATCTCCGACGCGCCGTAGAACGCCGCCTCGCCGATCCCGACCCGGTCCAGGAACGCCTCGGCCTCCGGCGTGTCGGCGACCACCCGCCGCAGCCCGGAGCACAAAAAGGCGCCGAACGCCTGCTCGAGGTCGGCGACCGAGGCGTAGGTCGTGTGGTGGTCGAGCTCGATGTTCGTGACGAGGGCGATCTCGGACTCGAGCTCGAGAAACGAGCGGTCGGACTCGTCGGCCTCGACGACGAGCCACTCGCCGCTGCCGGCCGCGGCGTTCGTGCCGGTCGTCGTCAGCTCGCCCCCGATGACATACGACGGCTCCCAGCCGATCGCCAGCAGCGCGTGGGCGACCATCGAGGACGTCGTCGTCTTCCCGTGCGTCCCGGCGATCGAGATCGTGCGATGCGCCCGGCTGAGCTCCCCCAGCAGCGCGCCGCGGTGGATCTCGCGCAGGCCGCGCTCGCGTGCCACGACGCGCTCGGGATTGGCCGGCGCGATCGCCGTCGACACGACGATCTCGACGTCCTCGCCCACGGGCACGTTGGCGGCGTCGTGGCCGATGCTCGGCAGCACCCCCGCCGCGCGGACGCGCTCGAGGTACGGCGAGTCCTGGCGATCGGAGCCGGTCACGTGCGCGCCGAGTGCCACCGCGACGAGCGCGAGCCCGCTCATGCCCGCGCCGCCGATCCCGACGAAGTGCAGCCGGCGCCCGCTCCAGTCGGCGCTCACGAGCGGCGGTCCCCGGCGGCGGCCAGGACCTCGTCGGCCACGACCTGCGCCGCATCGGGCCGCGCGAGCGCCGCCGAGGCCGCGGACATCGCAGCGAGCCGCGAACGGTCGCCCAGCAGGGCGCCGACCTCCTGGCCGAGCCGCGCGGCCGTCAGCTCGGAGTCGGGCACGACGACCGCCGCGCCGGCGGCGGCCATCCACCGCGCGTTGGAGGTCTGGTGGTCGGCGCTCGCGTGCGGGTAGGGCACGAGGATCGCCGGCTTGCCCGCGGCGGCGATCTCGAAGATCGACCCGCCCGCGCGCGCCACGCAGAGATCGCAGGCCGCCAGCGCGTCGCCGAAGTCCTGGATGTACGGGCGCAGGTCGTAATGGGGCCCGCCGACGCGCGGGGCCAGCGCGGCGTGGTCGCGCTCGCCGGCCGCGTGCAGGACGCGGAAGTTCGCCGCGCGGAACGCCTCCACCGCGGCCTCGTTGATCGTGCGCGCGCCCAGCGAGCCGCCGAAGACGAGCACGCACAGCTCGCCGGGCGCGATGCCGAAGCGGGCCCGCGCGGCGAGCGGGTCGGTCGCCGGGGGCGGCACCGGGCGCCCGGTCACGCGGTAGCGCGGGCCGTCGCGGCCCTCGATCGCGAACGCGAGGCACACGCGTCGTGCGCGGCCCGCGAGCAGCCGGTTGGTGATCCCGAGGTGGCTGTCGGCCTCGGTCAACACGAGCGGGATGCGCCGCACGAGGGCCGCGAGGCCGACCGGGCCCGCGACGTAGCCGCCGCCCCCGAGCACGACATCGGGGCGCAGCTCGCCCAGGATCCGGTTCGCGGCCGCCACCGCGGCGCCCGCGCGCAGCACCGCGCGCGCCGCGCGCAGCGGGTTGCTGCGACTCAGCCCCTCGACGCGGAGCGTTCGCAGCTCGTAGCCGGCGGCGGGCACGAGCTGCGCCTCGGCGCGCTCGCCGCCGACGAAGACGACGTCAGCGCCCGCGGCCTTCAGCCGCTCGGCGACCGCCAGCGCGGGCACGACGTGCCCGGCCGTCCCGCCGGCTGCGATCAGCACCCTGCGCATCGGCTGATCCTCGCGCATCGCCGTCCGGCGAGTCCGGCAGCGGCAGCGACGCCAGGTGGCTCGTGCTGCGCGAGGCGACGTTCAGCAGCAGGCCCATCGTCGCCAGCAGCACGAGCAGGCTGCTCGACCCCGACGAGATGAACGGCAGCGGCACGCCGGTCAGGGGCGCGATCCCCAGCACGGCGAAGACGTTCAGCAGCGCCTGACAGACGATCAGCGCGGTGAGGCCGGCGGCGAGCAGCTGCGTATAGCGCGTGCGGGCCGCCTTGGCCGTGCGCAGCCCGGCGTAGCCGATCAGGCCGTAGAGGAACAGCAGCCCGCACACGCCCGCGACCCCCAGCTCCTCGCCGATGACGGCGAGGATGAAGTCGGTGTGCGCCTCGGGGAGGTAGAAGACCTTCTGCACGGACTCTCCGAGGCCGACCCCGAACAGCCCGCCCGAGCCGAGCGCGATCTGCCCCTGCACCGACTGAAAGCCCGTCGAGGTGGCGTGCGCCCACGGGTTGACGAAGGCCGTCAGGCGCGCCGCGCGGTAGGGCTCGACGAGGATGAACAGCAGCACGAGCACGGCGGCGACGCCGATGATCTTGCCCAGCAGCGACAGCGGGACGCCCGCGACGAGCAGCAGCGCGCCCATCGTGAACGCGATGACGAGCGCGGTGCCGAGGTCCGGCTGCGAGGCGACCAGCGCGATCGCGAGACCCGTGACGAGCAGCAGCGGGCCGATCGCGCCGCCCTTGAGCGTGCGCAGCCGCGCCGGGCTGGTCGCCAGCAGGCCGGTGGCATAGAGGACGAGCGCGAGCTTGGCAAGCTCCGAGGGCTGAAACTGCAGCGGCCCCGCCCCGATCCAGCGCCGCGCGCCGTTGATCTCGACGCCGACCCCCGGGATCTTCACCGCGACCAGCAGGAAGAACGAGAGCGCCAGCAGCGCGGGGGTCAGGCGCGGGAGCATCTCCAGGCCGCCGCGCGCGAGCACCTGCAGGACGACGAGCCCGACGGCGCCGAAGGCGAGGTACTTGACGAGGTAGACGGTCCCGTCGCCCTGCCCGGCCAGCAGCGTGCGCGCCGAGGACGCGCTGTAGACCATGACCGCGCCGGCGGCGAGCAGGCACAGCGTCGCCGTGAGCAGGATGTTGTACTCGACCGGCTTCGGAGCGCGCCGCGGCCGCGGGGCGACGACTTCCGAGGCTGATCGCCGGGCGGCAATGGCCATCCGCGAGGCCTTCGACGGCTGCCCGCCGACTCCTACCGTCGCTCCGCACATGGCGAATGTGTGAGACCTCACAGTCGGCGCGCAGCCGCTCTGCGATCCTCGGTGGCATGACGACGGCCTTCATCCTCGCGGGCGGAACCTGGGCGTTCCTCGCATTCATCCTCGTGCTGTTCTTCGCCGTCGCCCACGGCTACTACTCGCGCAGCGGCAGCGCGATCAACCAGCGCCCCTACCACGGCGAGAACGGCGACTCCCCCGGCGCGCGGATCCCGAGCACGATCGGGCGCGACGTCGACCGCCGCGACTACTCGCGGGGCACGCGATGAGGAGCATCTCCGCCGCCCACTGACCGAGCTTCGCACTAACTGACCCCCCTCTGGCAGATCTTTTTGCCGGAGTCTTGACAAATCATTGTGCACTTCGTCACAGTGCGCGCATGGAATCCTCAGGCGCCGGCTCGCTTGGCTCGCTGCGAGAGCGCAACCGCCGACAGATCCTCGAGGCGCTGCGCCGGCGCGGCAGCGCGAGCCGCGCCGACCTCGCCCGGATCACCGGGCTCTCGCGCTCGACCGTCTCGACGCTCGTCACCGACCTGCAGGCAAGCGGCTTCGTCGTCGAGCGCGAG
>JAXDFS010000391.1:0-14912 GCA_034665465.1 Solirubrobacteraceae bacterium | reverse complement strand
GGTGCGGATCGCCGGCGAGCGCGGCGAGCTGTCGTTCGCGCCCGGGGACGAGGTCGCCGACGTGCGCGGGCGGCGCTGGTCCGTGGAGGGCGACCTCGAGACGCTGCTCGCGACGATCGAGGACGGCGTCGTGCACTGCGAGCACTACCCCGACGCCTTCGCGCGCGTCTGGGCCGCGATGAGCTGCCCCACGTCGGGCGACGTCCTGCTGTCGGCCGAGCCGGCCTACGAGTTTCCCGACTGGGGCAACCGCGCTCACGTGCGCGGCGGCAGCCACGGCTCGCTGCACCGCGTCGACTCGCTCGGGGCGCTGCTGTTCTGCGGGGTCGACGCGCCGCCCGAACGCGCCGACGGCAACTGGTCGATCGCCGACGTGGCCCCGATGGTCCTGAAGCACTTCGGGGCCGGATAGCCTGTCGGCCATGACGGTCGACGAGGCGGCGCTGCCTGCGCCGATCACCGATCCGGCGATCGAGGTGCGTCGCGGGCACCGGCGGGCGCGCGTGCGCGCCGGCCTGCGCGAGCGATCCAACTGGCTGCAGCTCGTGCGCTTCGCCGCCGTGGGCGCCAGCGGCTACGTCGTCAACCTGGCCGTCTTCGCGCTGCTGGTGCACTTCGCCCGCGTCGACTACAAGCTCGCCGCGGTGGGGGCCTTCGCGGTCGCCCTGGCGAACAACTTCGTCTGGAACCGCGCCTGGACGTTCTCGCACGCCAGCGACGGCCACGCCGGCTTTCAGGCGGCGCGCTTCTGCGTCGTCTCGCTCGTGGCGTTCGGCTTCAACCTCGTCGTGCTGTTCGCACTCGTCGAGTGGCTCGGCGTGGCCGAGGTCCCGGCGCAGGCGATCGCGATCGCGACGGCGACGCCGCTGAACTTCCTCGGCAACAAGCTCTGGAGCTTTCGGGCGTGATCCGGGGCGCGGCGTGGTTCGCCGCGCTGGCGCTCTGCCTCGCCGCCGCAGCCCCCGCCGCCGCGCAACAGCGCCAGGCCGGGAGCGCCGGCTCGCTGAAGGCCGCCGTCGCCAAGCCGGTCGTCGGCTCCGACGAGCTGTCGGTGCCGCCGCGCGACGACGTGCCGCCGCCCGGGCGTGGGCTGACCGCGCAGCGCGTGGGGGCCATCGCGGGCCGCCTGGGCAACGTGCGCGACGAGCGGCGCAAGTACCCGGGCAACACGCGCGAGGTCTTCGAGAAGGGCACCGATCGCTGGCAGGTCTCGTACTTCGCGAAGGTGCCGCCGGGCAGCCCGCGCAAGGAGATCGCTCAGGTCCTGATCGCCGATGGCAGCGGCGCGGTGCTCGAGGCCTGGACCGGCTACCAGGTGGCCTGGACGATGGCCCGCGGCTACCCCGGGGCGTTCGGGCGGATCGTCAACTCGCCGTGGGTCTGGATCCCGCTCTCGCTCCTCTTCGTCGCACCGTTCGTCACGCCGCGCCGTCCGTGGCGGCTGCTGCACCTCGATCTGCTCGTGCTCAGCGCGTTCTCCGTCTCGCTGGCGTTCTTCAACGCCGCCGAGATCGGCGCATCCGTGCCGCTCGTCTACCCGCTGCTCGTGTACCTGCTGGGGCGCATGCTGTGGATCGGGCTGCGCCGGGGGGACGGGGCGGCCGCGCGCCGGCCGCTGGACCTGCTCGTGCCGGTGAGCTGGCTGGCGATCGGAATCATCTTCCTCATCGGCTTTCGCGTCGCGCTGAACATCACGAACTCGAACGTGATCGACGTCGGCTACGCGGGCGTCATCGGCGCGGACCGAATCGCGGACGGGCACAAGCTCTACGGGGCCTTCCCCTCCGACAACGCCAGCGGGGACACGTACGGCCCGGCCGTCTACGAGGCCTACGTGCCGTTCGAGCAGGCGTTGCCGTGGAGCGGCAGCTGGGACGACCTGCCGGCCGCGCACGCGGCCGCGATCGTGTTCGACCTGCTCGCCTGCCTGCTGTGCTTCCTCGTGGGCCGTCGCGTCCGCGGGCCCGACCTGGGGATCGTGCTCGCCTACTCCTGGGCGGCATTTCCCTTCACGCTCTACGCGCAGATGTCCAACGCCAACGACGCGCTCGTGGCCGTGCTCGTGCTGGCCGCCGTCTGGGCTGCCGGCAGCGCGCCGGGGCGCGGCGCGCTGGTCGCGCTCGCGGGGCTGACGAAGTTCGCGCCGCTCGCGCTGGGGCCGCTCTTTGCGACCCACCCGCGTCCGCGGCTGCGCACGATCGCCTGGTTCGCACTCGGCTTCGCGGTCGCGGCGGCGCTGGCGTTCGCGCCGATCCTGCCCCACAACAACCTGCGCAGCTTCTGGGATCACACGATCGCCTTCCAGGCCAGGCGCGGCTCGCCGTTCTCGGTCTGGGGGCTCTACGACCCCGATGTCGCCTGGCTGGACACGGCGCAGCGGGCCGTCCAGGTCGCCGGGGCCGCGCTCGCGCTCGCGCTCGCGTTCGTGCCGCGCCGCCGTGACCTCGTCGGCCTCGCCGCCTGCGCCGCCGCGATCGTCATCGCGCTGCAGCTCGGCGTGACGCACTGGTTCTACCTCTACATCCCGTGGTTCTTCCCGCTCGTCATGCTGGCCCTGCTGGCCTCGGCCGCGCCGGTCGCGGCGAGGCGCGCGTGACGCGACGAGCCCGGGTCGCGTACGCGCTGCCGGCGCTCGCGCTCGCGGTCCTGTGGGCGGTCGCGACGACCGTCGGGCCGTTCTCGGACACGACCGTCAACGACCTCTTCGTCTACCGCACGTACGCCGACCTGCTGGCCGGCGGCGCGCTGCCCTATCGCGACTTCGGCTTCGAGTACCCGCCCCTGGCGGCGCTCCCGCTCTGGCTCGCCGGGCTGCCCGGCCGCGACCCGGCGAGGTATGCGGTGAGCTTCGCGGTGCTGATGGCGGGCTTCGCGCTGGTCGGGCAGGCGCTCGCGGCGCGCCTGGCGGGCGACCGCCGCGCCGGCCTGACGGTCGCCTGGCTGCTCGCGCTGTCGCCGGTCGTCATCGGCGCCTCGGTTCGCACGCACTTCGACGCGCTGCCGATCGCGCTCGCCCTCGGCGGGCTGCTCGCGCTGGCCCGCGACCGGCCCGACCTGGGATTCCTGCTGCTGGGCGCCGGCACGATGACCAAGCTCTTCCCGGGCCTGCTCGCGGTGGTGGCGGTCATCTGGCTCGTCGCCCGCGGCGAGCGGCGCGTCGCGCTGCGCGGCGCCGCGGTCTTCGCCGCGGTCGTGGTGCTCGTCTCGCTGCCGCTGGCGGGCAGCGGCTACGTCGACTCGTTCACCTTCCATCTCGACCGCCCGGTGCAGATCGAGTCCACGCCCGCGAGCGTGCTGTTCGCCCTCGGCGGCTCGCAGGTCACCGGGACCAACCTGCGCCCGGACCGCTTCAAGTCAAACGGCCTCGACGGCGGGCACGCCGATCTCGTCGAGCGGCTGTTCGCCGTCGCGCTCGCGCTGGCGCTGGCGGGCGTGCTGGCGCTGGCTGCGCGCGGGCGCGACGCGCGCCATCTCGTGCTCAGCGGCTTCGCGGCGCTGCTGGCGTTCGTGGCGCTCGGCAAGGTCTTCTCGCCGCAGTACGTCATCTGGCTGGCGCCGTTCGCGGCGCTCGCATGGGTCTGGGGCCGGCGCGCGGTCGCGGTGCTGACCGCCGGGGCGATCGTGCTCACGCACGTCGAGTTCCCGAGCCGCTACTTCGACCTCATCAACGAGCGGACGAACGTCATCCTCGTCGTCGCGGCGCGCAACGCGCTGCTGCTCGCGGCGCTGGCGCTGCTGCTGGCCGCGCTCACACGGCCGGGAGGAGCAGCTGCTCGATCGCGTCGGCCCGCAGCGCCTGCGAGCACGTGACGAGCACGCCGTTGAGCCACGGATCCTCGTCGGTGGTGTCGTAGTGCTCGTGCATGTACGTGACGAAGCCGCGGATCGACTGCTCCTTGCGCACGCCGATGACGCCGCCGCGCGGGCCGGTCATGCCGACGTCGGTGAGGTAGGCCGTGCCGCCGGGCAGGACACGGGCGTCGGCCGTCGGGACGTGGGTGTGCGTGCCGACGACGGCGCTCACGCGCCCGTCGAGGTGCCAGCCGAGCGCGACCTTCTCGCTCGTCGCCTCGGCGTGGAAGTCGACGAGGATGTGGTCGGCCTTGCCGTCCAGCTCGCCGAGCGCGACGTCGATGTCGATGAACGCCGGCCGGCCGGCGCGCAGGAACAGGTTGCCGCTGAGGTTCACGACGCCGAGGCGCACGCCGTCGCGCTCGACGACGCAGGTCCCGTGGCCGGGCTGGCTGCGCAGGTAGTTGTAGGGCCGCAGGATCTCCGCGTGCTGCCCGAGGTAGTCGAAGATCTCACGGCGGTGGTAGGCGTGGTTGCCGAGCGTGATGACGTCGACGCCGGCTGCGAAGAGCTCGTCGGCGATCTTCGGCGTGATGCCCAGGCCGCCGGCGGCGTTCTCGCCGTTGACGACGACGAAGGTGAGCTCATGACGCTCCCGTAGGACCGGCAGCAGTCCCAGGAGGGTGCGTTTGCCGAGCGAGCCCACGATGTCGCCGACGAAGAGAATGGTGGCTGGCGCAGCCGGCACACCGCGTACTCTGACGGAGAGGGGATGGCAGACGAGTTCGACATCCCGCCGGTCCCGCGCAGGCCTCCGGGCGCGCCCGTCGTCGTGCCGCGCTGGGTGCAGCTGGTCATGCTGCCGATCGGGATCCTCGCGCTCTACGCGATCGCCCACGCGGCCGGGATCGTGCTGCTGCTGTTCATCGTGGCGGCGGTCGTCGCGCTGATCCTCAATCCCGTCGTCGCGCTGCTGCACCGCACGCGGCTGCCGCGGCCGCTGGCGGTCATCGTCGTCTACCTCGCGTTCTTCACGATGCTGCCCGCGATCGGCTTCGCCCTGGCCGGCCCGGTCAGCGACCAGGCGACGACGTTCGCCGACGACGTGCCGGGGCTGATCGACGACACCAGCGCGTCGCTTGACGACGTCCAGCGCTTCTTCGACCACAAGGGCATCGACGTCCAGATCAAGGGCCAGACCGACAGCGCGCTGGCGTCGCTGCAGGACAGCATCGTCTCCGGATCGGGCCAGATCGTGTCGGTCACCGGCCAGCTGCTGCGCACGCTCGTGGAGCTGTCCTTCTACGTGATCCTCGTGATCGTCCTATCGGTGTACATGCTCATCTACGCGCCGCGAATCGGGACGCTCGTGCGCACGATCATGCCGCCGGGCGACGGCACGCCGGAGGACGACTTCCCCACGCGCGTGCAGCGCGCAGTCTCGGGCTACGTGCGCGGGCAGCTGCTGTTCAGCGTGATCATGGGCACGACCGCGGGCGTCGCGCTGTGGCTGTTCGGGGTGCTGAACATCTTTCCCGACGGCGGCACGTACGCCCCGGCATTCGGGCTGTTCTTCGGGGTCATGGAGCTCGTGCCCTACGTCGGGCCGGTGCTGGGCGCGCTGCCGCCGATCCTCGTCGCGCTCGTCCAGGACCCGCTGACGGCGCTCTGGGTGGCGCTGCTGTTCATCGCCCTGCAGCAGCTCGAGGGGCACGTCATCGCGCCGAACATCTTCGGCCATGCGCTGCGGCTGAACCCGCTGCTCGTGATCCTCGCGCTGCTGCTCGGTGGCGAGATCTACGGCTTCGTGGGCGCGCTCATCGCGCTGCCGATCGCGGCGATCCTGCGCGAGACCGTCGTCTACCTGCGCCGCCACCTCATCTTCGAGGCCTGGGGTGCCGCGTCGCCGCTGCTGATGGCCGAGCGCCCGCCGCCGGCGGCGGCTCCCCCGTCTGCGCCCCTGCCGCCAGAGACCGAGGCCGAGCGGGTGCCGAGCCGTCGCGGCTAGCGTCCCAGCTCGCCGCGCTTGCGCCTCTTGAGCTCCCTGAGCTCCGCCCGCGTCAGCCGCGGGCCGCGCCTGACGTCGGTCCCGCCCATGATCGAGAAGAGCCGCAGGTGCAGCACCGGGCCGGGCGCGGGCCTCACCTCCTCGGCGATCTCGATGCTGTTGCCGCCCAGGATCGCGAACTCCGACACCTCGACGTTCAGGCCGGGCGGCACGTGGATCTCCGAGCCGCCCATCACCGAGAAGACGTTGAGCTCTACGCGATCGTCGCCGAGCTCGACCTGGTTGAGGTCGAGGTCGCTGCCGCCCATGACGTTGATGACGGTGCAGCGCGACGACAGCCGCCAGCGACCGGAGCGCTCGCAGCCGCCCATGACCGCCAGCAGCCAGCGCGCGCCGCCGGGGCCGCGGCGCACGGTCGTCCCGCCGGGCGGGGCGGCGGGGTGCACGGCCCCGCCGGGCGCCTGCAGGTCCGCGGTCAGCGCGTCGAGCTCGCCGCGGGTGAGCACCGTGTACGCCGCGCCGAGGCGGTCGTCGAGCTCGTCCATCGTCAGCTGTCCGTCGCCCGCCGCGCGCCGCAGCCACTCGGCGGCATGCTCGCGGTCGGCGTCGGAGGCGCGCAGCTCGGGGTGCAGGGAGTCGCTCATGACGCCGGGCGGTGCAGGTCGTCGATCCACTCCACGCGCTCGGGGTCGGGCTCGACCTCGGGCAGCTCGAGGTTCACCACGACCGGCTCCTGACCGCTGCGCACGAGCACGCACGACAGCGGCTCGTCGGGGCTCGCGTTGATCTCCTGGTGGGGCACGTAGGGCGGGACGAAGATGAAGTCCCCCGGCCCGGCCTCGGCGACGTACTGCAGACGCTCGCCCCAGCGCATGCGCGCGCGCCCGCCGACGACGTAGATGACGCTCTCGACCGGCCCGTGGTGGTGGGCGCCGGTCTTCGCGTCGGGGTGGATGACGACGGTGCCCGCCCACAGCTTCTCGGCGCCCGCCCGCGCCGCGGTGATTGCAGCGGCCCGTGTCATGCCCGGCGTCTGCGCGGTGTTCGGATCCAGCTCGCCCGCCCGCACGACGCGCACGCCCTCCAGGCGCCAGTCGGGCTGCTCTTGCGCGGCCATCGCCCCAGTATGCAGCTCTCGACGAACGTCACAGACACCAGCGCCCGCGGCGTTACCCTTGCTGGATGCCGTTTCCTGCGACCCGCATGCGCCGGCTGCGCGCGACCCCTGTCCTGCGCGAGCTCGTGCGCGAGACCCGCCTGAGCGCCTCCGACCTCATCCTGCCGCTCTTCGTGCAGTCCGCCGAGGGCCGCGCGCCGATCGCGTCGCTGCCCGGCGTCGAGCGCCTGTCGATCTCCGCCGCCGTCGAGGAGGCCGGGGCTGCTCGCGCGCTCGGCCTGCCCGCCGTGCTGCTGTTCGGGATCCCCGAGCACAAGGACGCCGAGGGCACCGGCGCCTACGACGACGAGGGCATCGTCCAGCTCGCCACGCGGGCGATCAAGGAGGCCCACCCCGAGCTGCTCGTCATGACCGACGTCTGCCTCTGCGAGTACACCGACCACGGCCACTGCGGCCTGCTGCGCCCCGACGGCTCGGTCGAGAACGACACCAGCGTCGAGCTGATCGCGCGCACCGCCGTCTCGCAGGCGCGCGCGGGGGCGGACATCGTCGCGCCCAGCGACATGATGGAC
This sequence comes from Solirubrobacteraceae bacterium, assembly GCA_034665465.1. Lineage (GTDB taxonomy): Bacteria > Actinomycetota > Thermoleophilia > Solirubrobacterales > Solirubrobacteraceae > CADCVQ01. The sequence continues at coordinate 7,423 of JAXDFS010000391.1, read as the reverse complement.
GGCCGCATCGGCGCCGTCCGCGCCGCGCTGGACGAGGAGGGCTTCTCGGACACGCCGATCGTCGCCTACAGCGCGAAGTTCGCCTCGGCGTTCTACGGGCCGTTTCGCGACGCTGCCGGCTCGACGCCCGCGTTCGGCGACCGCCGCGCCTACCAGATGGACCCGGCCAACGGCGACGAGGCCCTGCGCGAGGCGCTGCTCGACGTCCAGGAGGGGGCGGATGTCGTCATGGTCAAGCCGGCGCTCGCGTATCTCGACGTGATTCGGTGCGTGAAGGACGCTACCCGTTTGCCGGTTGCCGCCTACAACGTCAGCGGGGAGTATGCGATGGTGAAGGCGGCGGCCGCCGCCGGTGCGCTGGACGAACGCACCGCGGTCCTGGAGATCCTGACCTCCATCCGTCGCGCAGGGGCAGACATCGTCATCACCTACCACGCGAAGGACGCGGCGCAGTGGCTTCAAAAGTAACGTCGACCGGAGAAGCGAGCTCGCGAGATTCGCAGGGCGAAACCGCCATCCCGAAGATCCGGTCCCGCAAGGACGGCTCCGCCGCTCCGATCGACGACGTGGACCGCCGCGTCCTGAACCTCATGCAGGGCAGCTTCCCGCTCGACCCGCGGCCCTATGCCGCCGTCGCGGCAGCCGCCGAGCTCACCGAGGCCGAGGTGATGGCCCGCGTGCAGCGCCTGCTCGACGACCGCATCATCCGCCAGGTCACGCCGATCTACGACACGCGCGCGCTCGGCTACGGCTCGATGCTCGTCGCCGCCAAGGTCGATCCCGAGCACCCCTGGCGCGCCGCCAAGATCATCAACTCGCACCCGGGCGTCAGCCACAACTACCTGCGCAACCACGAGTTCAACATGTGGTTCACGCTGGCCGTCGAGGGCGACTCCAAGCTCGGCCTGCAGGGCACGCTGGACGTGCTGCAGGAGCTCACCGGCGCGGAGTCGATCCGCCAGCTGCCGACGCTCAAGCTCTTCAAGATCCGGATGGAGCTCGAGATGGACGGCGACACGAAGTCGCTGTCGACCGAGGGCGTCGCCCAGGAGCCCGTCGACCTCGAGGGCGTCGCCTACGACGAGTTCGACCGCGAGGTCATCCGCAAGACCCAGGGCGACATGCCGGTCATCTCCGAGCCCTACGCGCCCGCGGCAGCGCAGCTCGGTATCGACGTCGGCGCGCTGCTGGAGCACATGGCCGGCATGAAGGAGCGCGGCATCCTGCGCCGGGTCGCCGCGATCCTCTACCACCGCCGAGCGGGTTTCTCGGCCAACGGCATGGGCGTCTGGAAGGTCCCGCCCGACCGCATCGCGGAGCTCGGCCCCCGGATGGCCTCCTTCCGCGGCATCTCGCACTGCTACGAGCGCCCGACGTACGAGGACTGGCCCTACTCGGTCTTCACGATGGCCCACGGCCGCTCCAAGGAGGAGTGCGACGCGATCCTCGACGCGATCGCCGACGAGTTCGGCATCACCGAGCGCGCAACGCTGTACTCCTCGACGGAGTTCAAGAAGATCCGGCTTCTGTACTTCACCGACGACTTCAAGGCCTGGGAGCGCGAACACGGCGCATAAACTGCGCCGCGCATGACGATCTCGCTCCGCGACACCCGCTCGGCAGAGCTCTACGAGCGGGCGCAGATGTACCTCCCCGGCGGGGTCAACTCGCCCGTGCGCGCGATGCGCGCGATCGGGCGCGACCCGATCTTCGTCCAGCGCGCCGAGGGCGCGGAGCTCGTCGACGTCGACAACAACAGCTACGTCGACTGGGTCTGCTCGTGGGGCCCGCTCATCCACGGCCACGCGCACCCCGCGATCGTGGCGGCCGTCACCGCGGCCGCCCAGCTCGGGACGAGCTTCGGCGCGCCCACGGCCGGCGAGGTCGACCTCGCCGAGGAGGTCTGCCGCCGGGTGCCGTCCGTCGAGATGCTGCGGATGACCTCCTCGGGCACCGAGGCCTCGATGAGCGCGATCCGCCTCGCCCGCGCGGCGACCGGCCGCACGAAGCTCCTGAAGTTCGCCGGCGCCTACCACGGCCATGTCGACGGGCTGCTGGCCGACGCGGGCAGCGGCCTTGCCACGCAGGGCATCCCGGCGAGCCCGGGCGTGCCCGCCGAGGTCGCAGCGAGCACGATCGTCGTGCCCTGGAACGACGCGGACGCGCTGATCGCCGCAACCGAGGCGCACGAGCTGGCCGCGCTGCTCGCCGAGCCCTACCCGGCCAACATGGGCCTCGTCGCACCGGCCGAGGGCTTCCTCGAGCTGCTGCGCGAGCGCGCGGACGCGACCGGCGCGCTCCTCGTCTTCGACGAGGTCATCTCCGGCTTTCGCGTCGCCGAGGGCGGCGCCCAGGCGCTCACCGGGGTCACCCCGGACCTCACGATCATGGGCAAGGTCATCGGCGGCGGCCTGCCCGCAGCGGCCTACGGCGGCTCGCGCGAGCTCATGAGCCGGATCGCGCCGGCCGGCGACGTCTACCAGGCCGGCACGCTCTCGGGCAACCCGCTGGCGGTCGCGGCGGGCCTGCAGACGCTGGCGCTGCTCGACGGCGAGCAGTCCTACGCCAAGCTGCAGGCCACGACGGCGGCGCTCGCCGAAGGGCTCGCTCAAGCGGCCGCCACGGCGGGCTACGAGGACATCCGGATCGCGACGGCGCCCGGCCTGCTGACCGTGTTCTTCAGCGCCGGGCCGGTGACCGACTACGCGGGCGCGCAGGCCTGCGACCACGAGGCCTACGGCGCGTGGTGTCGCGCACTGCTGGCCCGCGGCGTGTACGCGCCGGCCTCGCAGTACGAGGCCTGGTTTCCCTCGCTGGCCCACACCCCCGAGCACGTCGAGCGCACGGTCGCCGCGGCCGCCGCGGCGTTCGCGCAGATCGCCCGATGACCGGCTCGATCGCCCGGCTGCGCGCCGCGGTCCGCGACTCCGGCAGCCCGCTGGCGGCGGTCCTCGGCGACGAGCCCGCGCCCGCCACCGCGGCGGACGCGGTCGCAGAGCCCGCCAGGACAGCCGCCGCCGGGCCGCGCGCCGCGCAGGCGCGCGACGAGGTCGAGCTGGCCGTCACTGCCGTGCACGAGGGCTACCGCCTGCACTACTCCACCTGCCGCGCGCTCTCGATCGCCGACCCCGACCTCGCGCTGCTCGCGGGCGACCGCCTCTACGCGCTGGGGCTTGCCCGGCTCGCCGACCTCGGCGACCTCGCCGCGATCGCCGAGCTCGCCGACGTCATCGCCCTCAGCGCCCAGGCGCACGCGAGCGGCGACCCCGAGCTCGCCGACGCCGCCTGGGAGGCCGGGGCCACGGCGATCGGGTGGGGGCCCGATGCTCGCTCGGCCGCGGCCAAGGACCAGGCGCGCGCCGGCGCGGCGGACGCCGCCGCGGCGCTGCGGGCGGCCGCGCAGGCCCGGCGCGAGGACGCGTGAGACGCGGGAAGTTCGTGCGGTCCGTCACCCACTCTCGTGACGTGACGCGGAGGCGCTCAGCTGACGCACCGCCGAAGCCCGCCGGTCGGTAGATTTCCGTCCCCGTGTCAGCCGATCGCAAGTCCAAGAAGCCGCGCACCACCGTCGAGGCGCAGATCCCCGGCGCCGTCGAGGGCGAGACCGTGTCGCGCCGGCGCTTCATGACGGCGACGGTCCACACCGGCGGCGCGATCGCGATGGCGGCCTTCACGCTGCCGGCGATCGGCTTCGCCTTCGGCCCGATCTTCGACGCCCGCGAGGACCGCTGGGAGTCCGTCGGCCCGCTCGCCGACTTCCCCGCCGACACGTACACGCCGCGCACGCTGACGATCTCGCCCGGCATCGGCGACGTCGGCAAGACGACGGTCTACGTGCGCAAGTACAACGACAAGCTCGACAGCGTGCCGCTGGACCAGTACAGCTCGTACATCGCGATCTCGACGCGCTGCATGCATCTCGGCTGCCCCGTGCGCTTCGTCGAGGCCTCGGCGCGCTTCATCTGCCCGTGTCACGGCGGCGTCTACGACTTCGAGGGCAAGCGCACCGGCGGTCCGCCGGTCCGCCCGCTCGACCGCTTCTACACGCGCGTGCGCAACGGCAAGGTCGAGGTCGGCCCGCGCTTCAGCGTGAACTCCGAGCTGCGCCGCTTCTCGCCGCGCGACCCCGGCCAGCCGCTGGACGGCATCGGCCAGTACCTGTATCCGGCACGTCCCTCGACCAAGAAGATCCCCGGAACCTGAGTCATGGCGAAGATCACTCCCCCGCTTCCCCGCGCGCTGCGTCCCAAGCCGAAGGGCCCCGCCGAGAACGGCGACGCGCCCAAGACGCCGAAGGACAAGCTTGCCGACGTCGGCATCTCCGCCGTCGACTGGGTCGACGAGCGCACGTCGATGTCGGCCGGCGCGCGCTGGCTGATGTTCCGCAAGATCCCGCGCGGGACGAACTGGTTCTACACGCTCGGCTCGGCGACGATGTTCGCGTTCCTGTCGCAGGCGGTCACCGGCGTCTTCCTCGCGATGTACTACGACCCCTCGGCGACGCGCGCCTACGAGTCGGTGCGCCACCTCACCAACGAGGTCTTCCTCGGCGAGTTCGTCCGCGGGATGCACAAGTGGGGCTCGACCGTCATGGTCATCCTCGTCTTCCTGCACATGGGCAGGACGTTCTTCTTCGGCGCATACAAGTACCCCCGCGAGCTCAACTGGGTCATCGGCGTCGTCCTGCTGATCCTCACGCTGTTCATGTCCTTCACCGGCTACCTGCTGCCGTTCGACCAGCGCTCCTTCTGGGCGACGACCGTCGGCGTGGCGATCAACGGCACGGGCCCGCTCGTCGGCCCCTACCTCAACGACTTCCTGCGTGCCGGCCCGGAGTTCGGCGTCACGACGCTGTCGCGCTTCTACGCGCTGCACATGCTGCTGCTGCCCGGGATCATCGCCGCGATGATCGGCGCCCACCTGTACCTCGTCGCCCGCCTGGGCACGACCGCGCCCCCGTGGATCCGGGCTGACATCAGCTCCGACCTGCGCAAGGACGACGCGTAGTGAACCAGCGCGAGAAGGAGGCCTACCTCCGCGAGTACTCGATCCTGAAGTCGCAGGGCAAGCCGTTCTTCCCCTACGCCGTCGCCAAGGACTCGATCATGGCGGTCGTCGTCATGGCGACGATCATCGCGATGGCGATCGTCCTCGGCGCCGAGCTCGGCCCGAAGGTCGACCCGACGTCGACGACCTACACGCCGCGGCCGGAGTGGTACTTCTTCTTCCTCTTCGAGGTCCTGCGCGTCATCAAGCCGTCGTCGCTGACGCCGCTGGCCGCGATCGGCGTCCCGACGATCTGCATGATCCTGCTGTTCCTGCTGCCGTTCTACGACCGCAGCGCCGAGCGCCGCCCCGAGCGGCGCCCGATCGCGATGGCGGCCGCCTTCGTCACGATCGCCGCGATGGCCTTCCTCACCTACGAGGGCGCGCACGCCGGGTCGCCGAACCAGATCGACATGCCCACGCCGGCGGCGATCGTCGCCCAGGGCGGCCAGACGCTGCGCACGTTCGAGGCCGGCCGGCAGGTGGTCGCGCAGTCCGGCTGTCTGGCCTGCCACAAGATCGCCGAGAACGGCGGCGTGATCGGGCCGAACCTCACGAAGATCGGCGGGCGCCTCGCGCGCCAGGCGATCGATCGCACGCTCATCAACCCGACGGCGCCGATGCCCTCCTACGCGTCGATGCCGCCGCAGAAGCGCGCCGCGCTCGTCGAGTTCCTAGCGCAGCTGAAGTGAGAGCCGCGGCGGTCGCCGGGTACCGCCTGCGCTGATGACCGAGACCGACAAGGGAACCCTGCAGGAGCCGCAGGTACGTGCGATGTTCGATCGCATCGCGGGCTCCTACGACGTCATGAACTCGGTCATGACGGCGGGCCTGCACCACGGGTGGCGCCGCCGCGCGGCCGATCTCGCACAGGTCGGGCCCGGCGACCGCGTCCTCGACGTGGCGACCGGCACCGGCGACCTGGCGTTCGAGCTCGCCCGCCGCGTGGGACCGGGCGGCGCGGTCGTGGCCTCGGACTTCTCCGAGGAGATGCTCAGCCGCGCACGGGCCAAGGCCTCCGGCGACGGCGCGTCGGTGACGTTCGAGTGGGGCAACGCGCTGGAGCTGCCCTATGCAGACGGCGAGTTTGCCGCCGTCACGGTCGGCTTCGGCGCGCGCAACTTCTCGGACCTCGATCGCGGCCTGGCCGAGATGACACGCGTCGTGCGCCCGGGCGGGCGCGTGGTCGTGCTGGAGATCACGACGCCGACGCGCCCCCCGCTGTCGACGTTCTACCGGCTGTGGTTCGACCGCCTCGTGCCGGTCATCGGGCGCGTCGCCGGTGATCCCGCGGCCTACGACTACCTGCCCAACTCCGTCAAGCGCTTCCCCGGGCCGCGCGAGCTCGCGGCGCGGATGGACGCCTGCGGCCTGGACGTCCGCTACATCCTCACCGCCGGCGGCATCATCGCCCTGCACGCAGGGACGCGCAGGCCACATCCGGCGCGGTAGTGCACGCCCGCTGCGCCATCGACCCGCGATGACGAGCGCGGCCGCGAGCGTCGCCGCGATCGTCACCGCCGCCGGGCCGCACGTGCCGGCGCTGCTCGCCCGCGTCGAGGAGCGCCTGGCCGAGCTCGCCGCCGGCCACGGGCCGATCCTGGCCAAGCACGCCGGCGCGACGATCGCCGCCGGCGGCAAGCGCCTGCGCCCGTTGCTCGTGCTGCTGGCGGCCGGGCCGGATGCCCAGGACACGGACGGCGTCGTCGCCGCCGCGACGGCCGTGGAGCTCGTCCACAGCGCGACGCTCGTCCACGACGACGTGCTCGATGCCGCAGCGCTGCGCCGCGGCGTGCCGACGGTCTGGGCCACGGGCGGCCGCGCGATGGCGATCGCAACCGGCGACCTGCTCTTCTCGCGCGCCTTCTCGGAGCTTGCGGCGACCGGCTCGCTGGCGGCCGTGCGCACGCTCTCGCAGGCCGGCTCGGCCTTGGCCGAGGGCGAGCTGCTGCAGCGCCAGGACGCGTGGAACGGCGCCGTCTCCGTCGAGCGCTACCTCGCGCGCTGCGAGCTGAAGACCGCGCGGCTCTTCGAGGCGTCGTGCGAGCTCGGCGCGCTGGCCGCGCAGGCGCCGGCGGAGGTCGTCGAGGCGCTGCGCGCCTTCGGCCGGCGGATCGGGCTCGCCTTCCAGATCCTCGACGACGTCCTCGACGTCGCCGGCGATCCGGCGCGGACCGGCAAGCCGCGCGGGACCGATCTGCTCGACGGGACGGTGACGCTGCCGCTCATCCTCGCCCGCGAGCGCGACGCGGAGCTGGCCGCGGTGGCGCTGCGGAGCATCGTCACGGCCGGGCAGGCCGGGGAGCTGTGCGAGCGCATCGAGGCGACCGGGGCGCCGGCGGATGCCACCGCGAGGGCGCTTGGGATCGTCGCCGAG